>JAFXVI010000042.1 GCA_017524595.1 Lachnospiraceae bacterium
AAGACAACAGGCGAGTTCCCTAAGTACGGTAATGATGATGACCGTGTAGATTCAATCGCTCAGGAGATCGTTCATAAGTTCATGACGGCTATCAGACGTCATCATACATACAGGAACGGTGTTCCTACAACTTCAATCCTTACCATTACTTCAAACGTAACTTACGGTAAGGCAACAGGTAACACACCTGACGGACGTCGTGCAGGACAGCCTTTCGCACCCGGTGCAAACCCGATGCATGGTCGTGATACCCATGGTGCAGTTGCTTCACTTGCATCTGTATCAAAGCTTCCTTTCAAGGATGCACAGGACGGTATCTCAAATACCTTCACAATCATCCCCGGCGCGCTCGGCAAGGAAGATAAGGTATTCGCAGGCGATATCGAGCTTGATCTTAATAAGTAAGAATCAGTAAATCAAATTATAAGAGGAGGTGCATTCTATGGATGATAGTAAGAATATTGAAGATTTAGTTGCATTCTTAGACGGTTCAGTCGGTAAGGGCGTAGGCCATATCAACGTGGATACGGATGATAAAGCTACAGAAGCCGTTAATGTTGAAACCATGGGATGTACCGACTGTTCCAGAACACCCCTTGCATGCAGCGTTCCCACGCTCCATCAGGGACTGGATGACTACTCATAGAAAATTATAAGGAGGACAAAAATATGGCAGCAGAAGCTAATCAGCAGCAGATCGATAACCTTGTATCATTACTTGACGGTTATGCTACAAAGGGTGGACATCATTTAAATGTTAACGTACTTAACAGGGATACCCTGCTTGATGCACAGAAGCATCCGGAGAACTATCCCCAGCTTACGATCCGTGTTTCGGGTTATGCAGTTAACTTCATCAAGTTAACACCCGAGCAGCAGGCTGACGTTATCTCAAGAACATTCCATGAGGCTATCTAAGATCTGAATTATCGGATACCGATCCCCCCGGCAGCGGCCGGGGGGATTTTTGCGTTATGGACAAATTTTTGGTATAATCAATTACTGTGCATTAATTTTGCTCAGATATGATTCGATTAATAAGGGACAGACGATATCGGGAGGAGATATTTTGAAACGCGACGATTTCGATATGAATACTATGGCACCTAATGATCCATATAACCGGAAGCCGAAAAAGAAAAAAAGAACGCGACCGGTTGAAGATATATATGAACCTGTGAATAAGCAGTACAGGAGCGGTACTAAAAACAGCACAATGAAAAGGCGCAAGATAACGAAGGCTGAGAAGAAAAAGGAAGTACTTCATGCCATTCTTCCGCCGATAATCGCCATCGTACTGATCATCATTGTTGTCGTGGCAGCCATTTTTTCGGGTGCTCTTGACAGTCTTAAGTATTCGTCAGAGAAGGCAGATCTGTATTCTTATTATGGTATCAGCGATGATATGCGCGCGATCGTTGTAAGAGACGGTGCGATAACAGATGAGACTTATCCGGTATTTGATGGTAAGCCCTACATTTCACTTGATCTGGTAAACGAAGAATTCCATGACAGATTTTATTATGATACAGAGACCAACTCGTATCTGTATACAAGAGCCGACAATATAGACCGTGCATCCGCGGATTCGACAAGCATAACATACAAGGGCAGCGACATGGCAGTAGATTATAACCCCTATGTAATTAAGGGTGAAGACGTATACATGGCGCTTGATTATCTTAAGCTGTATAAAAATTTTTCGTATGAGATCTACGGTGGTGACGGAGAACCATACAGGATGACCTATAAGGAGGAATGGGGCAGCAATCCCATGACAGATATCGTTAAAAAACAGTCGGTAAGGCTTGAACAGGATAAAAAGAGTCCGATATTAAAGGAGCTTAACGAGGGCGACAGCGTTATCATGCTTGAAAAGGGCGAGGAGTGGTCCAAGGTTCAGACAGATGATCTGCGTATAGGTTATATTGAGAATAAATTTCTTGGGAATTCTCATGAGGAAGCCGAAGAGGCGGTATCGGATGTTGTTGATGAGGTCATTCCGTCCAATTCGCTTGGTGAACCGGTCATCCTTGCCTGGCATAATGTGGTTGGCACTTCCGGAGCAGATGACATAGCCTCCATCCTTTCAAGAGCCGGGGGTGTGAATGTTATATCGCCTACCTGGTTCACTATTACGGATGATGAGGGAAATATCGATTCAATAGGCAGCAAGGCGTATGTCGACACCTGTCATGCCGCAGGCGTGCAGGTATGGGGACTCTTTGACAACCTTCAGCATCTGGAAGTAAGCTCATTCGAGGTATTTTCCAAGGCAGGCAAGAGGGCGAAAGTCATTTCACAGCTTATCGGGTATGCGCATGAATACGGGCTTGACGGGATCAATATAGATATAGAAACTATACCTACGGAATCAGGTGTACATTTCGCGCAGTTCATCCGTGAACTGTCGATAGAATGCCGCAGGGACGGCATAATACTTTCCGTTGATAATTATGTCCCGATGGGCTTCAATGATCATTATAACCGTTACGAGCAGGGCGTATATGCAGATTACGTGATCATAATGGGCTATGATGAGCATTATGCCGGAGGAGAATGGGCAGGTTCGGTTGCTTCGATAGGATATGTAAGATCGGGTATAGAGAACACCGTATCGCAGGTTCCGTCGGGCAAAGTCATAAACGCGGTTCCTTTATATACGAGACTGTGGATCGAAACACCGAAAACAGAGGAAGAGATTGAAAACGAAAAGATCGGTTTCAATGAGGATGGAAGTGAATACGAAGTTGCGGAGGAAGATATACCGCCGTACACTTTGGAGATACAGACACTTAAGATGGCAGACGGCATAGCAACTGCCAAGGCTAACGGAACGGTTGCATGGGATGAGGAGACAGCTCAGAATTATGCAACCTGGGATAAGGGCGGCAAAAAGTATGAGATCTGGCTTGAGGATAAGGATTCGCTTACGGCCAAGCTTGATGTCATGAAGGAGAATGATCTTGCGGGAGTAGCCGCATGGCAGGTGAATTATGCGGAAGATTATGTATGGGACCTGTTTAATAGCTACTATTGATGACACCATGAAGGGAAAATTTTTAGAAA
>JAFXVI010000043.1 GCA_017524595.1 Lachnospiraceae bacterium
GTCTTGGGACATCCGATGACCTGAACGCCGGTGTTGTTGGCAGCCATGTACTCGGCAAGAGTGGCTGCGTTAGTATTGGAATCGTCACCACCGATGATAACGATAGCTGTAAGTCCGTTCTTCTTGGCATTCTCGGCAACTATTCCGAACTGCTCCTGCGTCTCGAGCTTAGTTCTTCCTGAACCGATGATATCAAATCCGCCTGTATTTCTGTAAGCATCAATGAACTTATCGTCGAATTCAATGTAATCGTTCTTAAGGAGTCCGTCAGGACCGCCCTTGAACCCTAAGAGGACATTGTTCTTATCTGTTGCCTTAAGCGCATCATACAGACCGCAGACAACGTTATGTCCGCCGGGGGCCTGTCCGCCTGAAAGTATAACGCCTACAACCTGCTTCTTTGAAGCAGATGTATTGGTGCCTTTTTCAAATGTGATCTCATTCTTGCCATAGGTGTTGGGGAACAGGGCTTTGATCTTATCCTGATCCGCTACGCTCTGTGTAGCAGCGCCGTCCTTTACACAGATTTCTGAGATACCGTTTCTGAGCATTCCCGGAAGCTTGGGAGTATACTCATATCTTGCTTTCTGAAGGGGTGAAAGATTCATGATTTGTCTCCTTTATAAATTGAATTACCCATACACATAATGAGCAGATGTATTATAGCACATCCACTGTTTCATGCCAACTTAAAATAGACATTCCAGGTTGACAGTCCATGGAAAATAATATACTTTAGTTAGGTAAATGGGAAGTGCGCAGATCATATGCGGACAACTGCGCCTTACGTAACATAGAAGAAAGAGGAACCATTATGCGAAGAATAATTCAGGATGGTTCCGGTAATTAATGAGGAGAATTATTATGAAAAAGATCACAGTGATTGCTTTAATGATGGTTATGTCAGTGCTGCTTCTCGCAGGCTGTAACGGAGCAGGGAAATCGGGCTCCGGAAGAACATTCACGGTAGGTTTTGATGCTGAATTCCCGCCCTACGGTTATATGGATGACAAGGGTGAGTATGTAGGTTTTGATCTTGATCTTGCAGAAGAAGTGTGCAGGAGAAAAGGTTGGGAGCTTAAGAAGCAGCCTATCGACTGGGATGCGAAGGACAT
The DNA here is from genome assembly GCA_017524595.1 of Lachnospiraceae bacterium. Taxonomy (GTDB): domain Bacteria; phylum Bacillota; class Clostridia; order Lachnospirales; family Lachnospiraceae; genus UBA2868. The sequence continues at coordinate 1,116 of JAFXVI010000043.1, forward strand.
GGAACTTTCTTCGGGCTCTATTGATTGTATCTGGAACGGATTTACGATCCAGGGACGTGAGGATGCTTATACATGGTCGATACCTTATGTTGATAATTCGCAGGTATTTGTTGTGAAGTCAGACTCCGGGATCAAGGCGCTTACTGACCTTTCAGGCAAGAATGTCGGAGTACAGAAAGATTCATCGGCACTTGCGGCACTTGAGGGTGATTCTGCCGAGCTTGCAGCTACGTTTGCTGATCTTATCCAGTATCAGGATTACAACACCGGGTTCATGGATCTCGAAGCCGGAGCTATAGATGCGCTGGCAATAGATATCGGCGTTGCCAACTACCAGATAGCGCAGAAGGGTGACGGATATCTGATACTTGATGAGCAGCTGGCTTCAGAACAGTATGGGATCGGATTCCTTAAGGGCAATACGGAACTCAGGGATGAGGTCGAGGCAGTGGTCAAGGAGATGGCGGATGACGGTACCATTAAGAAGATAGCTGCCAAGTATTCTGATTTCGGAATGGAAGAATCAATCTGTATCGGAAAATGATCAAACGGGATCGGATCTTAAGATATGAAGATTAGTGTAATGCTTGAACAATTATCGTCAGGGATGCTTGTGTCAGTGGAGATTTTTCTGCTGACACTGCTGTTTTCCCTGCCACTCGGATTATTGGTGACTTTCGGCAGACGGTCAAAGAACAGGATACTTTCGTCTGCGGTTAAGTTCTATATAGCCATTATGAGAGGAACGCCGCTGATGCTCCAACTCATAGTGGTTTATTTTGCGCCGTTTTATGTTTTTGGACTTACCATAAACGGCTTCAGGTTTCCGGCGATAATAATCGCATTTTCCATAAATTATGCAGCTTATTTTGCAGAGATTTACAGGGGAGGTATTGAGGCGATACCCAAGGGTCAGTATGAGGCTGCACAGGTTCTTGGATACAACAGGGTGCAGACATTTTTCCGGATAATATTCCCGCAGGTGATCAGGATAATCCTGCCCAGCGTGACTAATGAGACGATCACACTTGTAAAGGATACGTCTCTTGCTTTTGTGCTTGCACAGGCAGAGATGTTTACGATAGCCAAGCAGATAGCTGCAAAGGAGGCATCCGTAGGTCCTCTGATGGTTGCGGGAGTGTTCTATTTTGTGTTCAATTATGTTGTTGCATTTATAATGGAGCGTATTGAGAAGAAGCTTAACTATTATTAAAGATATGGATAATAACACTTTACTTGAAATCAGGAATATGCGTAAATCATTCGGTGAAAAGGAAGTCCTTAAGGACATATCCCTAACCGTTGAGAGAGGAGAGGTCGTGTCCATAATAGGGCCGTCCGGATCGGGAAAATCAACAGCACTTCGCTGTGCGACCCTGCTTGAGAGGATGGACGGCGGCAGCCTTATATACGAGGGTCATGTAGCGGCAAGTGATGAAAGCGGTACGATCACATATGCCGATAAACAGCAGCTTAAGAAGATAAGGAATTATTTTGGCCTTGTATTTCAGAGCTTTAACCTGTTTCCGCATTATTCGGTACTTAAAAATATAACCGAGCCGGTAGTGTTATCAGGCCGCGCCGATAAGGCGGAAGCAGCGAAGTGGGCAGTGAGCCTGTTACGACGTCTCGGTCTTGAAGATAAGGCGGATGCATATCCGGGAAGCTTATCGGGTGGCCAGAAACAGCGTGTATCGATAGCAAGGGCACTGGCGATGCAGCCTGATGTCCTGTTCTTTGACGAACCGACATCGGCACTTGATCCGGAACTTACCGGTGAGGTATTAAGAGTTATCAAAACGCTGGCGACAGACCACATGACGATGGTCATAGTTACGCATGAAATGAAGTTCGCGCGTGAAGTATCGGACAGGATCATATTCATGGAGCACGGTGTTATACATTCACAGGGTACTCCCGAGGAACTGTTCAATTCGAACGATGAACGATTGAATGCTTTCATTGGTAAGCTGGAGAGTGTATGAAAAAGAGGATACTTGATTACAGAAACAGAATAGACAGGCTGCTTGTGACAAATGATGAAAATACGGATTGGAACGCAGTTATGGAGGAACATCTTGTACAGACGGGATTCTTCCAGCACGAGAGGATCATACATCTTCTGGTAACCATGCTGTTTGCCCTGATCGAGTTCATATGTGTTGCCACATACATTATCAGCGGCGAAATATATGTGCTTGCACTTATCGGGATACTTCTGGTGCTGCTCGTGCCATACATAATGCATTATTACCTGCTTGAGAATGAGACTCAGAAACTGTATGAACAGTATGATAAGATACTAAAGCATGTTCAGGATCTTAAGTGATGTTCCTGTTTAATGGCATACATGCGTTTATCCGCGATATGAGTAAGTTCCTCCAGATCGGAAATGTCGTCTTCAATGCTTATTGCATAGGCAATACTTGCTTCGACCTCTGCAGGAAAATCATTTTCTGAAACAAAATCTTTTAGATGTTTGTGTATTTTCTCTTCCTGACGCTTTAACAATTCTTTGGAAACATACCGTCCGATAACGGTGAATTCATCTCCGCCCATCCTGATCTTTATATCTTCTTCTTCAAAAGTATCATTTATGGCATCTGCGAGAGCCTTAATGGCTTTGTCTCCGAGACTGTGCCCGAACCGGTCATTGATCTTTTTGAGATGGTCAAGATCCATACACATAACGAATACCTGACCATCGTTCTTTTCATGGAGATCGGTAAGGAATTCGTTGTAAGCAAAACGGTTATAAAGACCGGTAAGTGCGTCGGTTATATAGAGATGGCGCAGTTTCTCATTCATCTCGTTTAACGCCATACGCTGTTTGATATTAACAAGCGAAAGTGAAATGTTGTCCATAAGGAAACGGTGGCCGCCATTTGAAATAAACGTAAAATCAAACGGCATCACACAATATCCGAATATCTGCGCGTCAAAATGCACAGCGGAAAATACATATATCTTCTGTTCGCATGACAGGAAATCCGAGGGAAGCAGTGATACCGATGTATCGATATCTTCCGTGGAGTCTTCAAGATACGCTGTCATCTTTTTGGAGAAAGGTTCATTATTTGAGGCGTTATCAATGCTTGAAAAGTTCTCGTTAAGACACAGTGCATATTGCGGAATATCAAGTGCACGGGTTGTCTTGTATATAGCCTGTCTGAATCTGCTCATATCGGGATTGCTTAACAGTATTTTTCTTGCAGTATCGACCTTGATCGAATTTTCGTGTATATCTCTTGCTTTCATCAGACTGCGCAGATAATCGGCACGAAGATTTCGGGTGGTGATCGCACAGCCACAGCTCTCATTGGGCTGGACCATACCTACTGTAAAATGTTCCCTTATCGGTCTGCCGGTTCTTACCATCTTTATCAGTCCGTCCGCAGCGTCGTAGCCGAGCTGATCCCAGCGTCTGTTTATACTGGTTATTGACGGTATGAAATCCTGACCCAGCTCCATGTTATCAAAACCGGTTATCCTGAAATCATCCGGAGCTTCATATCCGTCTTCCCTGGCTGACAAAAGATAACCGTATGCCATATGGTCATTTGCCGAGATAACACAGTCGGGAAGATGGAGTCCCTGCTCCTTGAAATCATGATAAGCCTTTCTTCCGTCCTCCATAAGAAATCTGTAATGTCTTATGCGATTATGATCGACCGGAATATCATGGGCATTTAAACAGTCAACAAAAGCCCTGTATCTTAACTGGTTTTCTTCATTGGTGGCAGGTCCGCCTATGTAATTAAGTACCCGGCATTTATGGTAACTTACCATATGATCGACGATCTCATACATGGAGGCATAATTGTCAATGCCGAAAAAGGGTGTATCTTCCACATGTGAGTCAACTGTAAGCACAGGCTTTCCGGTCTTTCTGAATTCGGAAACATAATGTGATATGGAGCGTGTGGCATCTACGCTGTTAAACACGGTGATCATACCGATGTAATCTTCATTGTTAGGTAATGAGAAGATCTCGCGGTCGAGAGTGTAGAAATTCTTCTCGATCACATCGTCATACGCATTGAAGATATGCAGACCTATGTCTTCGTCCTTAAGACGCCTGCTTATTCCTTCGACAAGTGTTGTAAGATATCTGTGTTCCCAAGTGCTTGAAAGCATCTGAATATACTGCCGCATCTAAGTTCCCCCTGATTTCAGAGATTCTTACTGTTTGTTCACTGACCATGTGTCAATGATGGACCCGGTTTGCTGCTTCATCCTCGCTGTACATATTCCAGCCGGCCTTGCCGTGATTCTTTACATAATAAAGCGCCTCGTCGGCGTGTTTGTATAGTGTTTCAAAATCCCTGCCTGCTGAAGGATACATTGCTATACCGATACTCATAGATACTTTGCCTTCCACTTCTTCACCGTCAAAGGCATGCTGTATCTGAGTTTCGACACGCTCGGCAAGGATACTGGCATTATTTGAATTCCCTATATTATTTACAAATACCATGAACTCATCGCCTCCGATACGGCCGGTAACATCCATACCCTTGAAGTTATTGCGTATGATCTCGCCGATCGTGGCAAGCACATGATCGCCCATGCTGTGACCATAGGTATCATTTACTCCCTTAAAATCGTCAGTATCAAGGATTATCAGTGCGCCTTCCTGATCCTTGCCTTCGTACTTGGGAAGCAGGCGTTCTATAAGCTCTTCCGTAGCCTTTTTGTTCATAAGTCCTGTCAGTCCGTCGTGATCTGCCCGTAACTGCAGTTCTATTTCTTTCAGCTTATTCTCGTGGTTATCGATAATATGTCCGATGACATGGGATACATAACCCTCTTTGCCCATTATGCTCACGATATTCGCCTTGTACCAGCGGTATTCATCAGAATCTTTCAGAAAACCGTTGCTTCGGAATTCAATGCTGTCGCGATGTGAATGATACATTGCGCTTGTGAACATCCTTGCATACGGCTTGATATCATCTTCGTGAAGTCCGCTTGTGGGGATCTTCTCAAGATAGCCCTGTACAACCTCATCATGTGCGATCTTATCGGCATGAGCGTAACGGAAAACGCATACATCGGTACGACAGTTAAAATCAAAAGTAATATCCGTATCCATGAGAAGATGAATGTAATCAGATTGCCGCTTTAGCTCTTCCTCTATGGCCTTCTGTTCCGTACAGTCAGTGATGACTGTGCTGATTATGTTCTTATTGTTTTCGCGGGAATAGAGATTGCCGTTGATGCGAAGCCACATAAGTCCGCCGTCTGTGTTGACAATGCGGAATTCAAAAGCAACAGCGCCGTCATCTGAAAGGATATCCTTAAGTCCCTGATCAAATATGGCAACATCATCGGGTATAACGGAGAGCCTGATATTTGAAAACAGTTGGTCAACGGCATCTTTCTTACCGCCGAGCATCCTGTAAAGACCACTGTTTAAATAAACAGGTGTTATATCTAGTGTTCCTGCATCTACTTCAAAAGCGCAGATACCGCCTATGAAATTTTCTACTATCGAATCGATAAATTCCCTGTGTTCCATAAGAGATAAAATCATGAATCTGAAATAGTGTTAGAAAGTATAAAAACTATTATGATTATAGCTTAAACATAAAGAATTAACAAGTAAAGCAGCATGTTTCGACGATAAAGATTTTAAATGGAGGAAAGAAGGTGTATAATATATTCGTTAGTTTCGTGACTGCCGTATTGGCAGTTGATGATCATTTCGATAAATGACAGGAGAAAATAATATGAATAAGAGATTGGTAAAGAATATGTTTACGGGTATTCTGGCAGCATCCGTAATGTTGCTTGCCGCAGGATGTGGTAAGAACGTTACCGTCAATATTAACAATATACCATCAGATACGGATAAGACGGAGACTGATGGAGAAGAGGCAAAGGAGCCTGAGGTGCCGGAGGAGAAGGAATATAAGAGTAACGATGGCTGGGTTGTGAAGTATGACCCATCCGTGATCACGGTGAATGAATCTGAAGATATGACGGGCTTTGTATATACCGGGGAATCAGCCGGTACCAACATGCTTTCGATCAGTTACACTCCCGATAAGCAGCCTGAAGAGGTACTTACGGAGCTGACAGAGGGATGGGGTGATCAGGATAAGATAGTAAGAAGCGAGAGTTATTTCCCGGGAACCAGTGACAAATGGGGCTACTGGAGAAGCCTTCCGGGAGACGGTATAGGTTCGGGACTTTCGGAAAATGTCTTTGCAGGCGAGTATAATGGCGGAGTGCTCATGTTTGAGTTCACTACACA
>JAFXVI010000044.1 GCA_017524595.1 Lachnospiraceae bacterium
GAATAGGGCATCCGTATTTTGGTACGCTGTTCCTGATGATATCGGGAATGCTTGATGCGTTTGACGGACGTGTCGCCCGCACGAAGAAGAACAGGAGTGATTTTGAGCGTAAATTCGGCGTACAGATAGATTCATTGGCCGATCTTATCTGTTTTGGAGTGCTTCCTGCAGCTATAGGTCTGGCGTTACTACGCGTTAGTGGTATATTTACCGAGATAGTAAGACGAAAGGATTATGAAGGGAGCATGTGGATGATAGTGATCCTTCTTGCGATTGCTGTATTCTATATCCTGGCTGCACTTATCAGGCTTGCATATTTCAATTCGACAGAAGATGTGAGAAAGGCGGAAGCGGAGAAGACCGGAGTTGAATACTTTGCCGGCCTGCCGGTAACAACGGCGGCGCTTGTTTTTCCGCTGACACTTATCATCCACTATTATACGAGGGCCGATCTCACCTTTTTCTATTTCTTTATGATGCTTCTTGTGGCGATATTGTTTATATGGAATATACGGGTGCGTAAGCCGGGAAAGGTTGGACTGATCATCATGATCATAATCGGTGCAGTGGAATTTGCTGCAACAATTATGATATTCTCCAGTGATAAATATGTGTTGTTTAAATGATCTGTATAATACAAGAGCAGGACGGCTTCTGCTGCTCCCGCTTATATCAAAACCTGTTTCGGATATATCGGGCTTTATCATGGACTGCCGTATTTCGAAGCTGTTCATTAAGCCGTTTGCGAGGAAGAATCATATAGTACTGACGGATTATGAACTGGATGATGTTAAGTGCTTTAATGATTTTTTTCGCCGAAAGATCAGGAAGGGTCTGCGTCCGGTGAGTGAAGTATCTTCCGAGCTTATAGCACCGTGTGACGGATTGCTTAAAGTAAGCAGGATTAGCAGAGGGAGCATTATTGAGGCAAAGCAGAGCAGGTTTACTGTGAGAGGAATGCTCAGGGATTGGAGGCTCGCTGACAGTTTCGACGGCGGATATTGTTTTGTTTACCGTCTCTGTGTTGATAATTATCACAGGTATATATATTTTGATTCGGGAAGAAAACATAAGAACAGGCATATACGCGGTGTTTATCACACTGTACGGCCTGTTGCCCTTGATGCTTTTCCGGTCTTTGTCCAGAATACAAGAGAATATGCAGTCATCGATACGGAGAATTTCGGACGGTGCGTCCAGATGGAGGTTGGCGCGATGCTCGTCGGCCGTATAGTGAACAAAAAAACAGAACCGTGTGCAGTGAGGCGGGGAACGGAGAAAGGCTATTTTGAATATGGTGGCTCCACGGTGATCGTACTTCTCCCTAAGCAGGAGCTGACCTTTGATGAAAGGATCCTTAAAGGTATCGGGGAAGGATGTGAGATACCTGTTAAAATGGGCGAGACGATTGCCGTATCATGTAATGGAAAGATGTGATCCGGATCGTGAAAGGAAGGATAAGCCTTAATGATTTTGTTTTCTGTATTTTTGATAGTGATCGCGCTTTTTATCATATTAAGCTTTTATCTGTCGTATTATTCGATGCGTATAAAGAGGTATAGCTTTAAAACCGTGAGAAGATGGCAGGAAGAGCATTACGATATTTCGTTTTATGATGAACTTGAGAAGAAAGACTATACTTTAAAGAGTTACGATGGCTATATCCTGCCGGTTCAGCTTCTTATAAATCCCGTATCGACAGATAAGTATATACTCATATCACACGGTTATACGGATAATCATTTCGGAATGCTCAAGTATACGAAGATGTATCTTGATTACGGCTTTAATATCATCCTTTACGATCTTCGCGGACATGGTGAGAATGCCAGGACTTTTTGTACTTATACCATTCGTGAGCGTCGTGATCTTGATATCCTGATAAAGGACTGCCGTGAGCGTTATCCTGACATGACCGTATTCGGTATCCACGGAGAATCGCTTGGAGCCGCTACATCCATTGCGGTGCTTGAGTATAAGCCGAAAATAGATTTTGTCGTGGCTGACTGCGGATTTGCGGAGATAATAAACGTGATGAAGGGCGGACTTAGAGACCTGCATATGCCCGCGTGGATGCTTTATGCCGCTTCAGTATGCACAAGGCTTAGATATGGCTATTCATATAAGCAGATGCGGCCGATAGACAGCCTTAAGGATAATAAGATCCCGATCCTGTTTATACATGGTGCAGAAGATACCTTCATACTTCCCTTTAACAGCAGGGCCATGCAGAAGGAAACCGGAGGTTACAGCCGGATACACATAATCCCCGGAGCTGCTCATGCAGCGTCTATGTTCACGGCGCCTGAGGATTATAAGAGATATGTCGGGGAATTCTTAAAAGACATAGGAGTGGAAATATAACAGACTTGAATATGACTTTACATATAAGTTGCGGAGGAAGAAATGTTTTGTTCTAAATGCGGAACCAGGGTTGCAGATGATGATTATGCATGCTATATGTGCGGGGCAAGGCTTAACAATAATGTACGCTCTGCTCTTGATATTCTGCGGGAAGAGGAAGCCCGGGAGAATAAAAGAAAAGAGCAGATATCGACAGAACCTTATGAAGCTTCTGAGCCGGTTTTTATAAACGACGATCCGATCGAGGCGACTGTCAGGGAGATGTTTGAAAACGGAGCCGCATCATTCGAAACCGAAAATAACGAAGATATTGAATACATGCATTCACTTATCGGTGACAGGGATAAAAAGGTTGAACGTGAAAGCAGGAGCAGAGTCCCCCTTGTTGTTGGAATTCCGCTCGTTGTTCTTGCAGCTGCAGCCGGAGGTGTTTTCCTGTGGCTTAAAAGGCCGGAAAAGATAATAGATGAGGCTGTGCAGACAGAAGATATACAGATGGTCAGTGAACTGTATGACAAGCTTCCGGATGAAGAGCAGAAAGAAGAGATCAAGGTATCCATGATAGGACGGGCAAGGGAACTAAGGGATCAGTATCTGAACGAAGAGATTACCTATGATGAAGTAATGGCTGAATTTGATCTGCTTAAGGATAATGTTTTTGATGACAGTGCGGAGTTTGAGGAGATGACTGAGCAGATAGAGAGGATAAATACTTCACGTCTTGCTTTTGAAAAAGCTGAAAGATCATTTGCACGCGCAAAGTATCCGGATGCCATTGACAGTTACAGGGAAGTGATCATGGAGGATGAGAAATACTACGAGAGGGCACAGGAAGGTATAAATAATTGTAATGAGGCTGTGCTTTTGCTTGTAAAGGGGACATGGAGATATGAGTATGATGCCCACAGAGAGGTTCAGCAATATGTTAAGGAGAAGGGTTTTGATATTGATCTGTCAAAGATGAAGATACCGATCAATTTCCTGTTTGAACTTAAGGATGACAGTTCTATAGAAGTATCTGTTGATTATGATGCACTCAATGAGTATATCGATAAGGTCCTTGATCTTGCGGTCGAGACTATGAGCAAGGGTGCAAGCGAAGCCATACCCGGCAATGCGGATCTTTCTGCAATACTTAAGGGTATGTATAATTCGAGCGGGATCAAGGATAATATAAAGGAGCAGCTTAATATTCAGGGAGCACTTGATAATCTGTTAAAAGAAGCGGGCGTGGATAAGATTGATTCTTACAGGGTTGAGGATGGACATCTTTATATCGGCACGGCATGTATGGATGTAAGTGTTGAGGATACGACTATGACACTCACATCTAAGGACAGCGAGGCGCTTGCAGTCGGACAATATAAGATGCCGTATCCGATAAAGATGGAGAAGGTCGAAGATAAGGATAATGCCGTAGACGAGACAGATGAAGAAGCGTCCGAGAACAAGGATACAGACAGTAAAAACAAAAGCAATGGATCTAAGAACAGTAAGACAAAAACCGGGGAAGATAACGATAAGTCAGATGAATTAAAAGATGATGAAACGGAAATCGGTACGAAGAATAAAAAGACAGACAGGAGTACCGGAAAACAATAGACAGGGGTTTCGAGGAGAAAGAGATTATGAAAACATTACTTGATGAATTGACGCTGCGCATATCAGCAGTATTTGAAAAGGCCGGTTATGATGGCAGATATGGAAAAGTGACACTATCAAACAGACCGGATTTGTGTGAGTTCCAGTGCAACGGCGCTATGGCAGCGGCAAAGGAATATAAGAAAGCGCCTGTGATGATAGCCGGTGATGTGGCGGCCGCGCTTGAGGGTGAGCAGATTTTTATTGAAGTTAGCGCTGTGGCTCCGGGATTTCTTAACCTTAAGATTTCGAAAGAATTTCTGGTGGAATATCTTTCACAAATGGCAGGAGCGGATAAGTACGGCCTGAACACATTTGATATTCCAAAGAAGATAGTTGTGGATTACGGCGGTCCCAATGTAGCCAAGCCTCTTCACGTAGGGCATCTGCGCTCTGCGATAATCGGTGAAGCCGTAAAGCGGATATGCCGTTATATGGGTAATGACGTGACAGGCGATATCCATCTTGGAGACTGGGGTTTGCAGATGGGTCTTATAATGACAGAACTTCGTAAGCGTAAACCGTATCTTTCGTATTTTGATCCTGATTTTTCGGGCGAATATCCTGAAGAAGCACCGTTTTCAATGGAAGAATTAGAAGATATCTATCCTGCAGCTTCGGCGCGGTCCAAGGAGGACGAAGAATATAAGAATGAGGCTATGAACGATACCTTCCTTATTCAGCAGGGTGAGCCCGGACATGTGGCTCTGTGGCAGCAGATCATGAATGTTTCCATACCCGATCTTAAGAAGAATTATGACAAGCTTAATGTGTCATTTGAACTGTGGAAGGGTGAGTCAGATGCCAAGCCTTATATAGCCGAAATGGTAGAAGGAATGAAGAGTGGCGGATACGCTTATGAGAGCGATGGAGCTCTTGTTGTTGATATTAAAGAGGATACAGATACAAAAGAGGTTCCGCCATGTATGATACTTAAGTCAGATGGCGCCTCTCTCTATACTACAACGGATCTTGCCACTTTGGTGGACAGGCGTAAGAATATAGATCCTGATAAGTTGATATATATTGCCGATAAGCGCCAGGAGATGCATTTTATGCAGGTGTTCAGGTGTGCAAAGAAGACAGGAGTGGTTGATAAGGATACCGAGCTTGATTTTCTCGGATTCGGCACCATGAACGGAAAGGACGGTAAGCCTTTTAAAACCCGTGAGGGTGGGGTGATGCGTCTTGAGACGCTGCTTGATGAGATAGATGAAGAGATGTACAGGAAGATAAGGGACAATCATGAAGTCGATGAGGAAGAGGCGCGCGCTACTGCAAAGATAGTAGCGCTTGCTGCGATCAAATACGGAGATCTGTCAAATCAGGCAACGAAGGATTATATTTTCGACATAGATAAGTTCACATCATTTGAAGGAAATACTGGACCGTATATACTGTATACGATAGTAAGGATCAAATCGATCTTAAATAAGTTCACGGAATCGGGTGGAGATGTTAAGTCGGCCGGATTAAGGGAAGCTGTTAATGAAACCGACAAGGCGCTGATACTTGAACTTGTGAAGTTTGGTCAGGTTATTGAGGGCGCATATGAAGAGCTTGCACCCCACAAGATATGTTCATACATTTATGATGTTGCGAACGCATTTAACAGTTTCTATCATGAGAACAGGATACTGGGCGAGGAGGATAAGTCAAGACAGGAAGGCTGGATAGCTCTTCTTGGGCTTACCAAGGAACTGCTTGAGACCTGCATTGAATTGCTTGGTTTCTATGCTCCGGACAGGATGTAGGAGAAATGCTTGTATGGAACAGAGACATGAACAGACGGAGAAGAATAAACATATAAACAGGGTTGTCTACATATTTGGTGCGACGGTAGCGGCTATTATAATTCTGGGGATCGTAGGCCATTTTGTTATCAGTTCATATATAAATAAGCTGTTAGTCGACAACGAACAGGGAACCGTGCCGATAAGTGACGTTCATCGGTGGATGAATGAGGTGTTGATAGTTTATTATCTGCTTGTGAGTTTCTTTGGACTTATCATGCTTGGACTTACGATATTTATCATAAGAAACGGAAGGTTAGTGACTAAGCTTGAGGAGGAAAACCGGGCCATAGATGTAGCTGAACGGGCCAATCAGGCCAAGACAGATTTTCTGGCCAATATGTCGCATGAGATACGTACCCCTATCAATTCAATACTGGGCTTTAATGAAATGATAGCGCGTGAGACCGATCAGGATGTGATAGCCGGATATACAGAGGATATCAAGGGTTCAGGTGAAACGCTGCTGTTCCTTATCAATGATATACTGGATTTTTCCAAAATCGAATCGGGAAATGTCGAGATATCGGAAAAGAAGTATGATGTTCCTGCGCTTATCAATAATATCAACAACATGATAGCAATACGTGCGACAGGCAAGGGACTGGAATATAATGTCCTTATAGATCCAAGGGTGCCAAAGAGCCTGTTCGGTGACAAGAACCGGGTGCAGCAGATAATAGTAAATCTTCTGACCAATGCCGTTAAGTATACGGATAGCGGGTCCGTAACCTTCAAGATGGGCTGGAATGAGGAGAAGCGCTCACTGCTGGTTCAGGTTGTGGATACCGGACGCGGTATCAAGGACGAAGATGTAAAGCTTCTGTTCAATAAGTTCCAGAGGATAGGCGTAGAGGATAACGGAAATATCGAAGGCAGCGGACTGGGACTTGTGATAACCAAGATGCTACTTAACAAGATGGATGGTTCCATAGACTTTACATCGACATACGGTGAAGGCTCAACCTTCTCGGTTGTTATTCCACAGAAACAGGCAGGAATGGAGAGGATAGGGCATTATGAGAAGCCGGAACGCAGGAGGCGCAAGTTTTCTCATATGTTTCATGCGCATGACGCAAAGATCCTGGTGGTTGACGATACCGTCACCAATCTTGCGATAATCAAGGGGCTTCTGAAGGATACCGGACTGATCATAGATACTGCTGTAAACGGCGAGGCCTGCCTGGAAATGGTAAGGGACAACAGATATGATATTATTTTCCTTGATATACGAATGCCGGGAATGAGCGGTGAGGAAGTCCTTAAGCAGATCAATGAACGCGGATACAGGCGCAGCGTTCCGATCATAGCGCTCACTGCCGATGCGCTTAAGGAATCACGGGACAAGTTCCTTGCAGAGGGCTTTACGGATTATCTTGCCAAGCCTGTGAGCGGTGACAGCCTTGAGGAGATGATAATACATTTTATTTCAAAAGATAAGATCGAAGTAATATCGAATGATGAGAATAATAAGCATGGTGAAGTGTCTTCTGAAGATGCCATCGGATTGTTCAAGCACCTTAATGAATATATTGAGACGCACAATGAAGAGGCATTAAAGAGTATGCTTGGCGCACTTTCAATGTACTCCTTTACTCCGGAATATCAGGGAAGATTTAATATAATAAAGTCAGCTTTTGATACAAGGGATTATGACAGGATGAAGGCAGTTGTCGGCGGGATCCTGAATGAGTAATAATATGACTTATTATGGAGAGACTGATTGCGGACAAATATGTTCATAGGAGTGATCGTATAAATTATGAGTAAGGAAACAGATAATGAGGCATTACAAAGGCCTGAACGTATAGACAGAAACCTCATACACAATGGTTCAATAGTTGATTTTTATGCTGATACGATGCAGCTTCCGGACGGCGGGACAGAGATCTTTGATTTTATAAGGCATAAGGGAGCGGCAGCCGTGATACCTGTGATGGATGACGGTCGAATATTGATGGTACGGCAGTACAGGAATGCGGTGGATCAGTACACATTGGAGATCCCTGCAGGCGGACTTGCCACACCGGATGAGCAGACACATATATGCGCATACAGGGAGCTGGAAGAGGAGACGGGTTATCATGCTGCTAAGGAGGATGTCGTATTCCTTTTGACCATGTATACAACGGTGGCATTCTGTAATGAGAAGATAGACATATATGTGGCAAGGAATCTTGAAAAGACCGGACAGCATCTTGATGATGATGAATACATTGATGTATATGCCTATACCATAGAAGAGCTTACAAAGATGATAAAAGATGGGAGGATAGTTGACGGCAAGACTATCGCTGGTCTTATGACATACAGGGCTACGTTGTGCTGAGATAGTGGGCAGGATAGCCTCCGAAATCCCATGAGTTGTGCAGTTTACATAGAAAAACAGTTTTGATTGGCGTTATGTAAACCAATCAGAACTGTTTTTTTGATACAGAAATAAATTTTTTATTTTTTTTTCGTTTCTTTTTACAATATATTGTTGTGGGATGGAGGGTGTAAAACAATATCTTGCGTCTTTACATAGAAATGACTGAAAAGCCCGATAATTAGCGGAAAATTGCAATTGCTTTTCATCATATTTCTTATTATAATAAATATTGTCTGGTAGATAAAACCCAGCTTTTTTTATGGGTGGAAGGGTTTTTGTTATTGCATGGAACAAGCTATAAGTGAATTTATAACTTATTTACATAATGTTAAAAAGGCATCTGCGAATACTGAGCAGTCGTATCAGCGTGACTTAAAGAAGTTTGCGGTCTTTCTTGATTCCAAGGGTATACAGGTTTTGTCTGCGGTTAATGACAGGATACTGCGGGAATATATAGATGAGATCACTGCCGGAGGGGCTAAGCCTTCGACCGTGTCGCGAAGTATCGCATCTATCAAGGCGTTTTTCCACTATCAGTATTCTCAGGATAAGATATCAAAGGATCCTTCGCTTCTGCTTAAGGCACCTAAGATCGAGAAGAAGTTTCCGGAAATTCTTAGCACGGAAGAGGTTGTCAAGCTGCTGGATCAGCCAAAGGGCGATACTCCTAAGGATATAAGAGATAAGGCAATGCTGGAGCTTTTGTATGCCACAGGTATACGCGTTACTGAGCTTATCAATCTTGAAGTGGATGATGTTAATCTCAAGATGAGCTATCTGCTTTGTTCTGAAGGCGGCAAGGAAAGGATAATACCGTTCGGAACAGCAGCCAAGGAAGCTCTTGCGAGATATTTAAAGACAGGCCGCGAGGCGATGGTTAGCGACAGGTCCAGCAAGCTTCTGTTCGCGAACTGCTCCGGACAGCACATGAGCCGGCAGGGCTTTTGGAAGCTCATCAAGTACTATGCCAAGAAGGCCGGGATTGACGCCGATATAACGCCGCACACATTGAGACATTCATTTGCAGCGCATCTTGTGGAGAACGGTGCCGACTTAAGATCCGTACAGGAGATGCTTGGGCATTCGGACATATCAACCACACAGATATATGCGACTATGAATCATAACCATATAAGAGAGGTATACACAAGGGCTCATCCGAGGCGATGAGCCTTTTTTATCAGGCACTTAAGGCGGCACAAGTTCATAATTATGGAAAATATCATCTATATGGATAATGCGGCAACAACAAGGCTTTATGATGAAGCTTTTTATGAGATGCTGCCATATCTTAAAGACAGTTATGCAAACCCCGGCGGGGTATACGAATATGCGGACGATGTCAAAAGAGCTGTAGCCGGAGCAAGGAAGGATATAGCTTCGACTCTTATGGCGCGACCTGAAGAGATATATTTCACTAGTGGCGGAACTGAATCTGACAACTGGGCGCTTAAGGGAGTTGCTGAACTTGCCGGTGCCGGATCTCACATCATAACCACTTCTTTTGAACATCATGCCGTACTTAATACATGCAAATGGCTTGAGAAGCATGGATGTCGTGTGAGTTATGTAAAACCTGATGCTTCGGGACTGATTTCCGTGTCTGATATAGAGAAGCTTATCTGTCCGGATACCATCCTTATTTCAATGATGTATGTAAATAACGAACTGGGTACGGTACAGCCTGTTTCTAAGGCGGGTGCACTTGCGCATGAGAGGGGTATCATTTTTCACACCGATGCTGTAGCAGCATACGGACATATTCCCATAGATGTAAAGAAAATGAATATAGACCTGCTCTCTGCAAGCGGACATAAGTTTAACGGCCCTAAGGGAACAGGATTATTGTATGTGAATGAGAAGCTTAAGCTTACGCCGTTTATGCACGGGGGAAGACAGGAGCAGGGACGAAGAGGCGGGACGGAAAATACCGCGGGTATTATCGGCATGGCAGCAGCGGCGAAGCGTCACTATGAAAAAATGAAGGAAGACCTTGAAAGACGCAGGGAGCTTGACAGATATTTTCTGGATAAACTGGAGGAGAACGGTTATAGCTTTGGAGGACGTAGTGGAAACCGGCGTGTACGGATCAACGGTTACGATGATCATCATGATAATTGTGATATAATATATCCTGAGGATAAAGGTGAAACTACGGAGACTGACAGGTCAAGTGATCGTTGTACGGAAAGAAGGCTTCCGGGAAGTTTAAATATTACCATACCCGGAATAGATGCCGAGGAACTTATTGTCAGGCTTGGCATAGAAGGCATATGTATATCGGCAGGGGCCGCATGCGCCTCTTCGCAGGATGGCGCTTCTCATGTGCTTAAGGGCATCGGACTTGACAGTGATGCCGCGAATTCGACAATACGTATATCGTTTAATGAAGACAATACTGAAGACGAGATCGATATCCTGTTTGGAACAATTAAGAATATATGTATATGATCGATGAGGTGTAGTTATGATAATAGCAGATTTTCACTTGCACTCATCCCATTCTGAAGATTCGGATACTCCTATGGAGCAGCAGATCGAGGCGGGCATAAAAGCCGGTCTTAAGCATATGTGCTTTACGGAGCATATGGATAAGGACTTTCCCGGATCGACGGACGATAAGAAGCTGTTTGAGGTTGATACAGACGTATACTACAGGCATTGTATGGAGTGCAGGAATAAGTATGAGGACAGGATGGATGTGGGGTTTGGCATAGAATACGGATGTCAGGTTCATCTAAGGGAACATAATATTAATTATGTAAACAAATATCCTTTTGATTTTGTTATAGCATCACAACATCTGGTAGACGGTATTGATGTTTATTATCCCGAATATTTCAACGGTATGAGTGAGCGCGAGGCTTATCTTAAGTATTTTGAGGCCACGCTTGAAAGCATATGCCTGTTTGATGAATACGATATTTTTGGACATATTGATTATATCGTAAGATACGGTCCCAATAAGAACAGGGAATATTTCTATAAGGATTATGCAGATGTGCTGGATGAGATCCTAAGACAGCTCATCATGCGTGGCAAGGGCATAGAGATTAATACGGGTGGCTTCAGGAAGCTGGGTAATGATGCAAATCCGGGTCGCGAGATACTTAAGCGTTATCATGAACTTGGCGGCGAGATCATAACCGTAGGTTCTGATGCACACAGGAGAGAAGATGTGGCTGGTGATTTTGACAGGGCGGAAGATATGCTGAAGGGACTCGGTTATACATATTACTGTATATATAAAAACAGGAAGCCTGTATTCTTAAGCCTGATATAAGTGATCACAAAATGATACTAAATCCAAAGGACCAACGTCGAACATTGAACCATATGGCACGGTATAATATAATCAGTTTATAAGCTTACATGTGGAGGTGAAAAATATGAAACGGCTGCTTTTTGTTATTATGATATCTGTTCTTGTATTATCTTTGTACGGTTGTTCCGGTTCAAAAAATAAATCTTCAAAGGATCGTCCTGACAGAAAGGAAGCCAAAGAGGATAAGGAACAGTCTGTAGAAGGAGATGATATGGAAACGCCGGATCCTGCAGATGATGGCAACAAAGAACCAGAGGAAGATCCGGATATTTACGGAGATGAAAAGCTTTCAGGTAAAGCCGGGCTGAAGCAGGCGTATACTGATGCTTTGTGGAAGTTTGAGAATGATCATATACTTCCGGACGGACAGGATGTATCAGAAGATATTATGGACGGCGATGATTTTTCCGAAAACACTTTTTCGGTATATGACGTTGACGGAGATGGAGAAGAGGAACTGGTCATATTCTTCACTTCGACATATCATGCCGGATATCTTGGCTGTATTTACGGATATGATGATGAGACAGGGGAACTGTACGAAGAACTGACGGCGTATCCTGTTATGGATTTCTATAAGTATGGTTTTCTTAAGGAAATGGCATACAGCAATCAGGGATTATCCGGAGACTTCTGGCCTTATACGATACATAAGTATGATCCTGATAAAAGAGCCTATGAAGCTATAGCCTATATTGAAGCCTGGGATGGTAAGAATTTTCCTAAGGATATGGATGGAAATAAGTTCCCTGCCAGGTATGACAGGGACGGTGACGGCATGATCTACTATCTGTATAATGCCGGAAGCACATCAGAGCCGATCAATGAAGAACCTTATGATTATGATGACTTGAGGAAGTGGCTGCTTAATAATATGTGTATCGAGGATGAAGAGACAGGATATACATACCAGTCATACAGGATCACGATCCCCTGGCAGAGCTTTACCGACAAAAATATCAGGGCTTATGAGAAGGGGGACAGTATAATAACAGCATTTGATAAGGCTGAATATACGCAGTTTACGCTAAAGGATATGACATTCTGGCTTCCGAATGATTATCTGGATAAAGTCATAGTGAAGAAGAGTGATGATTACTATACGTTCTATCATAAGAAATCTGCAGAAGCCTGGAAAAAGGATTATCCTGAAGAAGAGTTTTTGGCAGGGTATCTGTTTTCCGTAACTGCTCTTAATGATTCGGATGAAGTTGATTACAGTGAAAGCTTTGATTATCTGGGCAGCAGCCCGTCTTCTGACGGCAAGACGGAGTACTATAATTATGTGGTATTCACGCCAACGGACTGGCCGCCATACGGCGATGCCGAAAGTTATGAAGAATATGCCGATATTTATAATCAATATGAAGATATCCATGAGGAGATAAAGGACTGCATCAAATTCCCGAAGCTGCCCAACTATGTTGATGATGATTATGACATGCCGGGTGAAAATGATTATGAATCCGTGAACAGGTCATTAGATAAAGGTAAATCCTCAAACGCGGACATGCTTGCAGCTTACGGTAAGATCGCATCTCAAAAAGAGTATTCTTATGAGAATGAGATGGGAACATTTGCATTGCATGACCTTAATAATGATGGAGTTCCTGAACTGATAATAGACTCCGACGGTCTTATCGTCAGTGATAATCTGTATTTTACTTATTCAGGAAATGAAGTGGTAGAGCTGGATGCGTCAGAACTGAGTTTTCCGGCCTGGGGTTCGCTGCTTTCATCATCCGGATCGGGAAGTTTCTGCTTCTACCGCGGAGGCCCTGCGTATACCGATGAAAAGGAAAAGGATGTAATGCCTCATGTTTACATTGAATATACGATCAGGAAGGATAAGATAGTAGAGGGAGATACATATAACGGTCTTTATTACAGAGAAGATGATACGTGGAAATGCACAAAGAACGGGAAGAAACTGAGAACGCCTGATTTCCTCGATTTTGTCAATTCGATGGACGGCAAGGTTGAATTCGTTGACAATACTGCGGAAAACAGAGCAAAGGCGGGACTTGAGTAGCAGCAGGATCCCTGAGGGAACATATCATGTCTGATATTTTCCTCTTGTATTTTGCTGTTATAAAGGGTAAAATATTGAGTGCTGATAATCTGCGTGCCAGTCACGCTTGGATTCATATCATAATTTTTTTCTAGGAGGAATAAAACATGGCAGTAAAAGTAGCAATTAACGGTTTTGGTCGTATCGGTCGTCTTGCGTTCAGACAGATGTTTGGTGCAGAGGGATACGAAGTAGTAGCAATCAACGATCTTACAACACCCAAGATGCTTGCTCATCTTCTTAAGTATGATAGCGCACAGGGTAAGTATGCATTAGCTGACAAGGTATCAGCAGGTGAGGACAGCATTACTGTTGATGGCAAGACCCTTAAGATCTACAAGGAGCCCGATGCAAATAACTGCCCTTGGAAGGAGCTTGATGTAGACGTTGTTCTTGAGTGCTCAGGTTTCTATACATCAAAGGAGAAGGCTCAGGCTCATATCAATGCAGGCGCTAAGAAGGTTGTTATTTCAGCTCCCGCAGGCAATGATCTTCCTACGATCGTTTACAATGTTAACCATACAACACTTACCAAGGATGACAAGATCATCTCTGCAGCTTCATGTACGACTAACTGCCTTGCACCTATGGCTAAGGCTCTTAATGACCTTGCAACCATCAAGTCAGGTATCATGAGCACGATCCACGCTTACACAGGCGACCAGATGATCCTTGACGGTCCTCAGAGAAAGGGCGACCTCAGAAGATCACGTGCAGGCGCTATCAACATCGTTCC
>JAFXVI010000045.1 GCA_017524595.1 Lachnospiraceae bacterium
CCCACATAAGATAATCACTGCGCAGTCTCTCTCTCGCCTTCTCAGGTGTCATTCCCTTATTTTTCCTGAGCTCATATAATTTATCAGCATAAAGTTCGAACTTATCTGAAGTCTCCGGATCGACTACTGATATTCTCGAAAGGTCAAGCTCAAGCCAGTTCGCTCCTTCCATTATCTTCTCTTCCTTACCGACCATAATGATATCAGCAATATTCTCCTTGAGTATCTTGTGAGCGGCGATCAGTGTACGCCTGTCGTTACTTTCAGGCATGACTATCTTCTTCACATCCTGCCTCGCCCTGTCCTTGATCTTGTCTATAAATGCCATACAAAACACCTTCCCTTCATATTTATATGATAATTTCTTTAAGTAATTCAGTTATACCGTCATAATCAAAATTGTGGAACTTCTCCTTGATTTTACCTATGATCGCCGCGGCATTATCCGGCAATTCATATTCTGAAAGCTCGTTAAGCATCTCCTCTATGGCATCCGTGTCCATCACATCCGCCGCCTGCCCAATAGCATTATATGCTTCTGCCAGAAGAGCCGGATCCGCATAAGGTCTGCCGCCTTTATCATTATCCTGCATACTGTCGTTACTCAGAAGATCCAGTTGCTCCTTAATATCTTCATACATTTTCATAAGGTGCTCATGCCCGGCACGGATATGATCTATATTATCAGCTTTGCCCGCATTCTCAAGCTCTCTTGCAAGTTCTCCTAACCCGTCAGCACCGATTATAAATGCGGAACTCTTAAGCGCATGTACCTTTACTGTATAGTTTTCCCAATCCTCCGATGCATACAGGCTGTTAAGTTCTTCACTCTTTAGTCCGTATGATTCACGGAATATATCCAATATAGAATCATAATCCTCACTCGAACCGCAATTGACTATACCCTTGCCTGCATCGATTTCTTTAAGCACATTGTATTTTTCAACCGCCCCGGAAGCGTCTTCTGTGATCAACCCGGTGACTTCTTCCACATCCGATATGATCTTCACTTTGCTCTTTGGAAGGAATCGAATCATCATTTCTTCAAGCTTCTGCGGATCGATAGGCTTGGTAAGATAATCATCAAAACCGACCGCAAGGTACTGTTCCCTGGCTCCAGATATAGCGTTCGCGGTAAGGCATATTACCGGGGTATCAATATTGGGATTATCCGTCAGTGCCTTCAGTTCCCTGAGCGTCTCTATGCCATCTTTGTGAGGCATCATATGATCAAGGAAAATAATGTCATATTTGTTTTTCAGTGCAGCAGCGATCCCCTCGTCTCCGCTAAGCGATGTATCTATCCTGATCATCGTCTTCTTAAGCAAACTCTTAAATACCATGATGTTCATCTGTGTATCATCTATGATAAGAACACGTGCATCTTTGGCGCTGAACTTCTCCTTATACTGCTTCCTGGATTCAAGGGATTTTCTGAACGACTTTTCGTAATCTCCAAGCATGTCAAAGCTGACAACCGTCTGTTTAAGCGAAAAACCGAATACAGATCCCTGTCCGTACCTGCTCTTTACTTCCAGTGAACTTCCCATCATATTCAGCAGGCTCTGGGTTATTGCTATTCCAAGCCCTGTACCTTCAATATTGCGATTCCTCTCCTCGTCTATACGGTCAAATTCGGTAAACAGCCTGTCCATATCCTCTTTCCTGATACCGATACCCGTATCCTTAACTTCAACCCTTAACATGATGTTGTCCGGCTCATCCGGTATCATATCATAACCAACCCTGAATGTTACTGTACCATATTCGGTATATTTGGCCGCATTGGTAAGGATATTGGTAATAACCTGCTTTATCCGCACTTCATCACCATGCAGGAGACTGGGAATATGCCTGTCAAAATCAAGTTCTAAGAGTAAACCCTTTTCATCTATCCTTGTCTGTATCATATTAACAAGGTCATTAAGCACCGAGGCCAGATCATAGTCAACCGGAATGATCTCCATTTTCCCTGCTTCTATCTTTGAGAAATCAAGAATATCGTTTACTATCCCAAGAAGCGTATTGCTCGCTGTCTGAATGCTGTCCGCATATTCAATGATATCTTTGTCGTCACATTCACGAAGTATCATTTCATTCATGCCAAGTATCGCATTTATAGGCGTCCGTATCTCATGTGACATATTGGACAGGAAGGTTGATTTGGCTTCACTGGCTGCTATAGCCCTTGCAGACATATCAATCAGCTCGTCACGTTTGCGCTTCTCCTCGTCGATATCCTCGATGAGGCAAAGAACATGGGACAGCCTTCCCTCAGGCGTTCGCTCAGAAGCAACAAACCGCCCCCTGCACCACAAACCGTCATCCCTTATGAACTCTACAATAGTGGTGTTTGTCATGGCAAGCCGTTCATCCAGAGTGTCAAAGTCAATAAATTCATGTAAGGAATCACGGAACTCTTCTTTAACCATAACGTCTATCAGAGCATGCAGCGTTTCCTGGGCATTTCCCTGTGAATCATCAAGAATCTTCGTCATATTCTCATTTCGCCTTATTTGAGACAGGGAATTATTGAAAACATCTATGTCTATGAGAAGCATATATATATCAGACATACATGAGAGCTGGCTGTTAAGTCGATCTGCTATAATGTTCTTAGCGCTCAAATTAATGAAAATAAATGACAGGATTATGACAGTAAGCAGGATAACAATGATCGTAACTATGATCATCAGTCTCAGCAGCCTGTGGCTTGATGATGAATCTATCAGTGAAACGCTGTACCAGCTGTCATTGAGATCAACAACATAGACAACATAATCAATACCGTCATGGTTGAGCTCAAAACATTGATCATCTGTCTCGATCAGCCTGTCAACAACGGCAGCTCCCAATGTACTGTCTTCTCTAAGATAATTGTGCCCTATCTCTTTAACATCCGAATGCGCAAGTACATCCCCCGAAGTGTTGAGAACCATTTGTATAGATTGATTCTCACTCCTTGCATCCTCCTCCGTTATCATCTGAATCATATCAAAAGAAATATCTATCGCTACAACATTTTCGCTATTGTTCAGTGTCTGAGCGACTGTCATTGTAATGGCATTAGTCTGTACATCCACATATGGCTCGATCAGGGTGAGCTTTCCATTGTTTTCAACCGTCTTTACATACCACGGACGCTCGGTGGCTACCCAGCCCGGATCATCCGGCTCCCACAGAGCTCCGTCATAATACTTTCCATCGATATATGCGTACAATCCCGTGATCTTGTCATTAACCGAAGTAATTATATAATTGGTATCATCAACTATAAAGTCAAGTATCTCCTCCTCTGTGCTGCCCTCATTTAGCATCTTGTTGAGCCTGTATCTTGCCTGCTCGATTATCAGCTTTTCCGTTATAAGGTAACTGTCAAACTGTTCCGCAGACTTGATGGCGTTTGTTTCGCCTTTTGCTATAACACTCTCGTGAGCGTAATTATATACCAGAAGAAAATATGCACTTATAAGCATGATAAAGAACAATATGCTCGCCACCATGGCAATCATATTCCTCTTACCGAACTTAAATAGTACATTAAGAATGGTTATTCCGTTCTTCTTCAAGGAGCCGCTCCCTTTTGTTTTTTCCTGAAACATGCGGAAGACAATGCAAAATCTTCCAAATAATAAAATACCATAAAATCTATTATTTCCATACCTTTTTTTTATTTATATTTTAAGATATAATAGAAAAGACCTTTACTGCATATGAACGGAGTGTAAGATGTACACAAGGATAGTTTTTGTAACAGTTTATATTCTTGCTATTATAAGCATACTGATCATCTTAAGAAGCCTCAATAAGATACGTGAAGAATACGGCAGAATCCTTAAACGCGTCATGATCGCTGCCATCGTTGCGATAGTTGCCAATGTTCTGATCGCAATGTCTCCGAATGAAACATTTGCGGGTTTTGCATATTGTTTTTATTTTGCTTCGATCGACTGGATAATCTATTTTATTCTTGGCTTCTGCATATCTTATACCGAACATGATCTGATAAAGAACAGGATCAAATGGCCGGTGGCGCTCATCATGGGGATCGATTCACTGTATATCTTACTGAACCCGTTCTTAAAGCACAGCTTTTATATATATGAAAACACCAGTATTCATGGAACAGTCTTTTTTCAGACCGGTTTTAAATCCGCATACTATATACACCTCGCAGTTGATTACATTGCTCTTATTGCAGCACTTATATTCATAATATACAGGATCGCCAAAAGCTACAGCCTCTACCGGATCAAATACATAATTATCCTGTCTGTACTCCTGTTTGTCGTAGCTCTTAACATAATATATATGACTTTGTCCCTGGTACTTGATGCATCCGTTATATTTTATGCCGTTGCAGGTGGACTCATATGCTTCAGTATCCTTACGTTTGTTCCGAAAAATCTTCTGATCACATCTGTCGGAAGAGCTGTCGACGATATAAATGAAGGTCTTATCATCTTTGATATTAATGACAAATGCATTTACGCCAATGCCTTTTCCATGAATCATTTTCATATTGACTTAAATACATATGATCCCTCCTGCGAACCTGTTGCCACAGTCCTTAAGAAAGTGCGTGATCCAATCGAAACTTCAGATGAAGCACACTATATTCAGGAGCTTAATGAAAACGGAAATAAGGTCACCAGGTATTTCTACGTCAAATATCACCCGCTCATTGACAGAAAGGGACGTCTGATCGGCTCATATTACCTGTTAAGAGACACTACGGAAGAAGTATTCTATCTTAATGAGATCAAAGAAGCAAGAGAAAACGCTGACAAGGCCAACAAGGCCAAAAGCACCTTCCTTGCCAATATGAGCCACGAGATCAGGACTCCCCTCAACTCAATACTGGGCATGAATGAACTGATTTTGCGTGACACTGATAATACCCTGATAAAAGAATATGCCGGCAACATACGCGATGCCGGCGAGGTACTTCTGGGACTTATCAATGATGTGCTTGATTTTTCCAAGATAGAAGCCGGCAAGACCGAGATCAATCTTCAGGAATATGAGCCGTACAAGCTGCTTCGCGACTGTTACTATTTCTTTGAAAAATCAGCCGAAGAGAATGATCTGTATATACATATTACCTGTGACGAAACTCTTCCCACCCGTCTTATTGGAGATCCCAGGCTTATCGGACAGGTACTTACGAACATTGTTTCCAATGCTGTTAAGTACACAAAAGAAGGCGGCGTTACCCTGGATATGACATATGACAAGATAGACAGGGAAAATATAGAGCTTATTGTAAGCATATCTGATACCGGCATCGGCATCGCAGAAGAGGATATACCATATCTCTTTGACTCATTCAAACGTGTCAATGAAATTGAGAACGCCTCTATTCAGGGTACAGGCTTAGGTCTTGCCATCACCAGAGAGCTGCTTCATCTTATGCAGGGCGAGATCAATGTAAAGAGCACACTTGGAACAGGTAGCAGTTTCATGATAGTCATTCCGCAAAAGGTTGCAGACCGGACTCCGATAGGTCCGCTTGCTAATCCCAAGTCAGCAAATACTGCCGTACATAAAGAAAGCTTCACTGCACCTGAAGCCAAAGTACTCGTTGTGGATGATGTGCGCGTTAATCTTTTGGTAGCTGAAGGGCTGATAAAACCGACTCTAATGCAGATTGACAAGGCAATAAACGGTGACGAGGCCATCAAACAATGTATGTCCACAAAATATGATGTCATCCTACTCGACCACAGGATGCCGGTCAAGGATGGAATCGAGACTTTCAAGGAGATAAAAACCAAAGGACTTAATACCGATACGCCTGTCATCATGCTTACCGCCAACGTTATTAACGGAATTGAGGAGGAATACAGAAAGTTGGGATTCTGCGATTATCTGTCAAAACCTGTCAAGGCCGAAGAACTGGAAGCAATGCTCATTCGCCATCTGCCGCCTGATAAGGTAAATCTTACGGAAGCGTAAGCCAATCATAAAAGGATCAGCCATGAAAGTCACTTCTATTATTTCAGAATATAATCCCATACATAACGGTCACGTCAGGCATATAAAAACAGCACGCGCAGAAACCAATGCCGACTATATCATGGTGATCATGTCCGGTGATCATGTCCAGCGCGGCTGTCCTGCATTAATATCCAAATACGAACGTACTAAAGCTGCGCTTTTATCAGGTGCCGATCTTGTGATCGAACTGCCGCTTTATTATTCAACCGGAAGCCTTGAATACTTTGCAAAAGGAGCCGTATCTCTCATAAAAAAATCAGGGATATCTGACTGTATCTCATTCGGTTCGGAATGCGGTGATCTTAAGCTTCTCACAGAAGCTTCCGGACCAATATGCTCTCTTCACTCTTTACCTGATCCACATATACATGACAGTCTGGCACAGGGATTTTGTTTCTCAAGGGCGCTTAACTCATCAGAGGATATTCCAAAATACATAAAAGAACTCCTGAGTACGCCCAACAATCTTCTTGCCGCTTCGTATATCGCGGCCTCCAAAGAATTGTCATTTGCGTGCAATTTCCATACTATAAAGCGAGAAGGCTCTGCTTATCATGATGATTCACTAAATGCACTATCTTCTACGGCTTTACGTAAGGAAATATTATCCGGTTTACATAACTCTTTTTCAGGGCGAATGCCCGATGATGTATCAGCCTCTCTTATAGAGTATCTTAAGAAATATCCTGCCATGTCAGAAAATGATTACAGCCTGCTCCTTTTTGCAAAAATCCAGAATCTTGTAAAGTCAGCATTATGTAAAGGTTCTGACCCGGACAAACTGCTGACCTCATATCTCGATGTTTCGGACAGCCTAGCAAACAAGATGATCAATACCTATTCCAGTGCCGGTTCATATACCGAGCTTTGCATGCAGCTCAAATCAAAAGATGTCAATTATTCAAGGATAAGCCGTGCTCTTTTGCACATACTTCTTGATATAAGACAGGATTACATGACAGAATATATATCCGGTGACTATAATTATTTCATAAAGCTGCTTGGCTTCAGGGAAGCTTCATCCGATATCCTGCATGAGCTTAAGCTTCATTCCACCGTTCCGATCATCGCCAAAAATGCAGATGCCGAAAAAACGATCAGGACTTATTTCACAAGTACACACAAAAGCGATACTGCCTTGAGAATGTTCAGGGAAGGCCTTTTAGCTTCCAATCTGTATATAAAGACTGCCTGCTCAAATAGCAGACAGTCCTTTATATCCGAATATGAACGTACCCCAATAATAATGCCTTAATACCATATTACTGAATGATTTCAGTTCTTAAAGCTGTGTATCGGAGCCGGAATACGACCTTTTCTGTTTATGAACGACTCACATGAATACTGATTGACCGGCATTATCGGAGCATAACCAAGCAAGCCTCCAAACTCGGCCTTATCACCTACTCCCTTGCCAACAACAGGAATAAGCCTTACTGCCGTTGTCTTCTGATTCACCATCCCTATCGCCATCTCATCCGCTATGATTCCTGATATGGTCGATGCCTTTGTATCTCCGGGGATCGCTATCATATCAAGGCCTACCGAACATACGCAGGTCATTGCCTCAAGCTTCTCAAGGGTCAGGCTTCCTGTCTCTACCGCATCTATCATGCCCTTATCCTCGCTTACCGGAATGAAAGCACCGCTCAAACCTCCGACATAGGATGATGCCATCACACCGCCTTTCTTGACCTGATCGTTAAGAAGGGCCAGCGCTGCAGTTGTTCCCGGTGCTCCAACGCACTCGAGTCCGATCTCACATAATATATCGGCAACACTGTCTCCTACAGCCGGCGTGGGCGCAAGGGAAAGATCTACTATGCCAAACGGAATATCAAGCCTCCGTGACGCTTCCCCCGCAACAAGCTGACCGACACGCGTTACCTTAAACGCTGTCTTCTTGATGGTCTCGCACAATACTTCAAAACTCTCGCCACGTACCTTTTTAAGTACGGTATTTACAACTCCAGGACCGCTGACTCCGACATTTATCACGGCATCTGCTTCTGTAACTCCGTGAAATGCGCCGGCCATAAAAGGATTATCATCCGGTGCATTACAGAATACCACCAGCTTGGCACATCCGATTGAATCCGTCTCTTTGGTAGCTTCAGCAGTATCCTTTATTATCTGTCCCATAAGCCGTACAGCATCCATATTGATCCCTGTACGCGTTGAACCCAGATTAACGGAACTGCATACAAGCTTCGTTGATGAAAGTGCCTTAGGTATCGATCTTATGAGCATCTCTTCCGCTTTCATCATGCCTTTGGAAACGAGTGCTGAATAACCGCCTATGAAATTGACTCCGACCTTTGCAGCAGCTTCGTCGAGAACCCCGGCAATTTGGGCAAAATCATCAGGGCTCTTACATGCTGAAGCACCAATGATACTGACAGGAGTTACGGATATCCTCTTATTAACTATAGGTATACCGAATTCTTTTTCTATCTCCCTGCCTGTGGTTACAAGATCCTTTGCCTTAACAGTTATCTTATTAAATATATTCTCCTTAAGTTTATCAAGGTCATCCGTTATACAATCGATAAGGCTTATACCCAGAGTAATGGTCCTTACGTCAAGGTTCTCCTTCTCGATCATCTCATTTGTTTCGTTTACTTCAAAAATGTTTATCATTTCAACACCATCCTATACACGATGCATGCTCTTAAAGATATCTTCCCTCTGACACCTTATGACTACCCCGATCTCTTCGCCTATCTGTGCAAGTTCATCCGAAATATCCCCAAACGGCTTACTGGAATCATTCATATCCACGATCATCATCATATTAAAATATCCCTGAACTATTGTTTGTGATATATCAAGGATATTTATCCTGTTATTTGCCAGATAGGTACATACCCTGGCTATTATCCCTACCGTATCCCTGCCTACTACTGTTATAATTGTTTTTTTCATTTCATTCCTCTCCACTACCCTTTTTATCTATACAGCAACAAGCTCGCTTCGTACATCTCTTGCCGCTACACGTATTCTGAAATCCTCGGGCTTATACTTGTTATCGCTCAATAAAACCTCAAGCCTTACCGTTTCATAGGCAAGTTCTGCAAGATTGTTTTCTTTGCTTAAATGTCCCAAAAATACCGTCTTAAGGTTATCATGCAACAGCCTTGAAAGAAGCCTTCCCGATGATTCATTGGACAGATGCCCTTTATCGCCCAATATCCTGCACTTAAGCTGGTACGGATACCTGCCTACCTGCAGCATATTCACATCATGATTTGCTTCAAGCAACAGTGCATCGACACCTGCAAAATTTTCAACCGTATAATCACTGTATTTGCCAAGATCGCTCAGCACGCCTACCGATCTTTTCCCATTGCCTATCCTGTATGCTACCGGTTGTGCGGCATCATGACTTATCCGTACAGGGCTTATCTTCAGATCATTTACTCCAAACGATTTATCAGGTTCTATCACCTTGAACAGTTCTTCAGGTATCTGCCCAAGATATGACATGCCTTTTATTGCATCTATCGTTCCCCGGGTTGCATACATCGGTATCCCGTACCTCCTTGCCAACACTCCGATACCGGCCACATGATCAGAATGTTCATGAGTTATGAGGATACCGTCCATCTCCTCTGTTTTAAGCCCTAACGAATTAAGACCCTCTTCTATCTTCCTGCCGCTTATACCGGCATCGACTATCAGATGTGTGTTATCCGACCCCACATAGATACAATTTCCGCTGCTCCCGCTCGCAATACTACATAACCTCATTACTTTTCCCCTTAATCTGTAAAGATTCTTTATTTACGCTCCTGATAATGCAATAAATACCGGTCACGCTTCCCAGTAAATCTCAATCTTATCCCCTGTCTTGATCATCTCATTAAATATTGCCGGACGATCGTTAAGTTTAGTCACAACTGCATGTCCCTGCGGCTTTGACAGATCAAAATCAATGAACTCAAATACATCTACAAAAATATATCCGTTCTTGCCTGTAAGCTTAACATCCTCTCCGTTCACGTTGACAACGATCCCCGGATATTCTTTCTTTTCCGTTGCTTCATCATTTTCGGGATCATCAGCCGAAGTATCAGATCCATCCGGTTCCGTTTCTGAAGCAGCACTGTCCTTTACGTCTCCATTTCCAAGCGCATCCTTTACATTCTTAAGCGCATTCAATGTATCTGACAGGATATTGTCCATATCCGAAACCTCTTTTACTCCTCCTCCGTCCGTATGATTCTCATCGCTTTTATATACATTGTCTTTAACTCCACTTGCCGTCTCCTCATCGTCTGTACTGTCTTCATCGGCATCTTCATAGTCTTCTGCATTTTCACCCGTGAATTCTGCATAATCGACCTCTGTTTTTTCTTCCTCCTCAACATCCGACAGCTTAAGTTCTTCAAGCGTCCATATTATTGAGAAGTTACTGTAAACAAGCGTATCCTTATCTGACAGCTTATTGTTCACATAAATGTTCATACCTTCCTTAAGCTTCACATCCATGAAACCGGCTATCTGTTCAACCGTATAATAATCAAGAAGCTTGATATTATCATTCTCCATTATCTCGTAATAACCGGACTTTAGCTCACCGTTAACCTCGGCATACTTGGGAAGCGATACGGGTGTATCATTAACAATCACCGTAAGTGTTGACTCATATTCCTTAAGCTTGTTTATCTGCGCCTTCGCAGGTGCACCGGCAGTGGATTCGACGACCACGATCTTATCCCCCGCACGTATAGGCGAATTGATGCTTACCGTCTCATCATTCACCTTGACAACAGCCGTCTCTCCAAGCTCACCCCTTATCATATGCGGAGTTCCGTTAAGGGTAAAATCAAGAGCCTGACCGCGCTTGGGAAACAGACCTTCATTCGGGAAGCCCGCCTGTATCGCGGCGTCAACCACCATAAGATGTCCGTTATCATACAGCTTCACACGCTCACCATTGAAGTTGACATATATGAAATTATTCTTGGAATCATAGAAGTTGAGACAGATACCAATGGGAGTTACAAACATCGAATCAAGATTGGGATCCGAAATCTGATAGTCTATATCCTTAAGTACTTCCTCTCCGCGAAGCGCACACCTCTGCCTGCTGATACCCAGTTCATCTGCAAGGCACTGTGCGAAAATGGGAAGCTTACCACCACCGCCTACAACAAATACGGCGCTTACAGGTTCATCGCCATTAAGCTCCTTTATCTTATCGCTTATCTCCTTGGTCATTGTCTTAACAACCGGCTCGACCACCTTATCTATCTCTTCGGACGTGATCTTTTGCTGTATACCCATTATATCATTATACTTTATGATCTTCTTCCCGTAAGATGTTTTGATCATCTCACCCGTGGCAAAATCAACAAGGCAATGCTTTACTATAGCCTCAGTCAGTTCATCACCGGCCATAGGTATCATACCGTAAGCCACAATGCTTCCATCCTTGGTTATTGATATATCGGAAGTTCCTGCACCAACGTCTACAAGCGCTATATTCAACATCCTGAAGCTCTCGGGAATAGCAACCTGTATTGCAGCTATAGGCTCCAGTGTAAGATTCGCGACCTGAAGTTCGGCCACCTCAACAGCCCTGTACAAGCCGTCAACAACATCATCCGGAAGAAAAGTAGCGATTAGTTCAACAGATATCTTTCTGGCCTTATGTTTATCCAGAACACTCATCTGAAGATCATTCATATAGTAACGGACAACCGTATAACCGACACAGTAGAAACGCGTCTCTGATGTATTCGTATTGGTCAGTTCTTCAAACGCCTTCTCAACTCCCAACATTTCAAGACTGTGAACATCCTCCGCATCAACCGCTTTCTCATCCGCAAATTCAAGTTCAGCTTTAGTAGTTACTGTCTTAAGCACACGACCCGCTGCTGCGATACATACTTCGTTAAGCTGTTTCCCTATCTGGTTTTCAAGTTTCTCCTTAACTTCCTTTATCGAGCGGCCGACAGTATTAATGTCATGTATCTGTCCGTCAAGCATGGAACGTGATTCATGTTCTCTTACACATTGCGCAACAACATGAAACTTATCGCCCGACATATAACCCACGGTGCCCACAAGGCTCCTTGTTCCTATATCAAGTCCGAATACAAGCTGTCCCGGATTCTTCTTGTCCTCTTCCATTCCATTATCTCCCTTAATAATTTCTTCTGCTTACAATACCTTATCTTAGCAATTCAATTATCTGCCCCTCGGTCATCTCAATATCACCATTATTCTCAATAACATGATCGCAGTATTTCCTGAATGTTTCTTCATCACTCTGGGAACCCATTATCTCTTCTATCTTCTTATCAGAATATCCCCTGAATCTCTTTAGACGATCAGACCTTATTTCCTGCGAAGCATATACATACCACAACTCATCACATATCGCCTTATATCCATCCTCGATAAGCAGTGCCGCTTCTATAAAAAAATAATCAACATCATTGGTTCTACTGTGTTCATCTACCAATCCAAGGATATACTCCTTTACTCTCGGATGTACTATCCTGTTTACATTGCTTAACAATTCCCTGTTATTACCGTCAAATATACGCTCAGCCATTTTTTTCTTATCTATCTGACCGTCAGGTGCTAATATATCTTCACCAAGCAGCCTGACCAGTTCATAATAGCAGGTCTGTCCTTTCCTCTCGACCTCATGTGCCGCTTCGTCAGCGATCAGGATAAAACAGCTGCAATTCTTTCGTATTATATCAAGAACAGTTGATTTACCGGCTCCTACGCCGCCTGTTATGCCGATAACCTTCACTATTTTGCCTCATACCAGTCATCGCCGCTGCTCATTTCAGCCTTTAAGCGCACCGAAAGTTGTGCGGCTGATTCCATTTCCTCAACCAGCAGGGCGCTTACTTTATCCTTCTCATCAAGCGCAGTCTCTATAAGCAGTTCATCGTGCACCTGTAGGATCATCCTTGACTTAAGCCCCTCTGATTTTAGCCTGCGCTGCACCCTTATCATCGCTATCTTCATGATATCGGCAGCTGTCCCCTGTATAGGAGCATTCATCGCCACACGTTCACCAAATGAACGCTGCATGAAGTTGCCGCTTGAAAGCTCAGGCAAGGGTCTTCTTCTTCCATACATTGTCGAAACATAACCGTTCTTCTTAGCTCCTGCCACAAGCGAATCCACAAATTCCCTAACCTTCGGATAAGTCTCAAAATATTTGGAGATATATGACTTTGCTTCCTTTACAGAAATACTCAGATCCTGACTTAATCCAAATGAACTTATACCATATATTATACCAAAATTCACGGCTTTGGCATTTCTCCTCTGCTGAGGCGTAACATCATTAAACGGAACATGAAATACTTCAGAAGCCGTTATCCTGTGGATATCCGCTTCACTGTTATATGCTTCAATAAGCTTCTCATCACCTGACATATGCGCCATTATACGAAGCTCGATCTGAGAATAATCCGCATCTACGAATGTGAATCCCGGTGCCGGAACAAATATCTTCCTTATAAGCCTCCCCTGTTCCATCCTAACGGGTATGTTCTGCAGGTTAGGATCCGAGGAACTCAGCCTCCCTGTTGCCGTTATCGTTTGATGGAATGTCGAATGTATCCTGTTATCTTCACCTATGTATGGGTACAGTCCATCCGCATATGTGGATTTAAGCTTCGAAAGTCCCCTGTACTTTAAAATATCATCCACAAAAGGATAGTCAGGCGCAAGCTTCTCAAGCACATCCGCGGAAGTGGAATAACCGGTCTTTGTCTTCTTACCACCCGGTATCTTCATCTTGTCAAAAAGAATTTCCCCCAGTTGTTTAGGCGAATTGATATTGAAATCTTCTCCCGCTTCCCTGTGAATACTCTCCTCAAGCTCCTTTATATGTACGCTCAATCCATCACCGTATTCCTTAAGCGCCTCCGGCTTTACGAGCATCCCCCATTTCTCCATTTCATACAGGCAGAATACAAGCGGCATCTCGACTGTCTCATAAAGCTCAAGCATTCCCATATCCTTAAGCCTGTCCATCCTGTCATGATAAGCCATAAGCGCCTCATATGCCCTTACCTCCTTATCTGCATCTGAACTGTAATCTTTAAGGAGAGGATTTATAAGATAGTCAGCTATCTCCAGGTCGGCGAACCTGTCAGATAACGAAATATCCGCCAACTCAGTAAGTATATGAAGCTGCTTCTTAAGCCCAAAGGTAATCAAACGTATATCCTTATTATTCATTACAAAAGCAGTGAATGCAGCATTTATGATCACCTTATCTCCATCACTTATACAGCTGAAATAGTACAGTTCATTTGAGGAAAGGCACAAAGACAATCCTCCGTTTCCTGCCTCATCCATACTAAAATAAAAACCCACTTCTTTTACCGATACCGTTGCAAGAAAAGCAGCGATGTCCTTAGCTTCCTTAAGTACAGGTGCAACGGACGTTGTCTCTTCTATGGTTCCCGCTTCCTCAAATCGCTTCGCGATCTGCTTAAAACCAAGGCGTTTTACAAGTTCAAGGGCCTCCTGCGTATACATATCCGGAATCTTTGAATCCTCGATCGTTATCCCGGCATCTGCTGTTATGCATATAGTAGCAAGCTGCTTACTGAGTACGGCCATATCAAAATTAGCCTCCAGTGTTTCACGGACGTTCTTTCTTTCAATATCGGGAATATGCTGCTTAAGGTTCTCAATTGTGTGATATTTTACAAGAAGATCCGTTGCTGTCTTCTCACCAATCTTTGGCACCCCGGGTATATTATCGGATGAATCTCCCATAAGTGCCTTTAATTCTATTATCTGAAGCGGTTCAAGTCTGTATTTTTTATACACATCCTCTGCATAATAATCCTCTATCTCTGTCTTCCCGCTCTTTGTTTTTGGTATTCTTATCTTTATATGTTCCGAAGCGATCTGCAAAAGATCCCTGTCACCCGATACAAGTGAAACCTCATAACCCTGCGTCTCTGCTGTCCTTGCCAGCGTACCCAGGATATCATCGGCCTCGAAGCCTTCTTTCTCAACAATACATATATTCATTTTTCTCAGAAGATCTTTAAGGATCGGAACCTGCTCCCTTAATTCATCCGGCATTGGCTTTCTCGTTCCCTTATAAGCAGAGTACATCTTGTGCCTGAAAGTAGGAGCCTTGAGATCAAAAGCGATCGCAAGGTATCCGGGTGATTCTTCCTCAAGTATCTTGAACATGATATTCAGGAAACCGTATATAGCGTTGGTATGTATACCCTCCTGATTGGTGAGCATGGGAATACCGTAAAAGGCTCTGTTGATTATACTGTTACCATCTATCAAAACTAATTTCTTATCCATTATCCCTCACAAGTAAAATGCATATACAAATACCAATTCAAACAGCAGTGCTATCCCCGCACTGATAAGGATCACACGTCTGATCATGGTTATCATTTCATGCACTTCAACGCATTTCCTGGTATTTCTGATCTTGGTCATAAGATTGCCATGAAGATCATATGAGCCTTCTTTCTCAAGCCTTAAAAGCGCTTCCTTAAGCAGATAATTAGTCTCCATCTCATCAAAACAGCTGCTACAGCTCTCAATATGCTCTATAAACTCTCTCATACGTATACCTGACAATTCATCATTAATGAAAAGAGTTATGTATCTCTCCATGTCCTGACACTTCATACATTCTCCGATCAGTCATCACATATTCTGCTTCCGGGGTATCAGGCCTTTCTATATCTCATGAACTTTCCCCGGGAAACACATAAACACTCAAAATAAATATATACTAAATATTGTGGGTATTCAAGACTTTTATACTATAGAATGAGTCAGTGACGGGAATATGATCAAACTCAATCAACTCTTATAAGCATATACTGTCCGTCATCACTCGACCATATACACTCGCCCAGACTTGTAAATCCTTCATAATTGACTTCATATTTTTCAACTGTCGGTGGACCTACATAGATATAGTCAATTCCGTATTTTTCCAAAAATTCCAGACAGTATTCCGTGTCCCCGCTCTCGTAAAAATATCTCACCTCCCCCTGCCTTTCACGTATGGCTTCAACATCATTCCTCCATACATATTCATGCACGTACCAGCCCGCCACTGTTGCAGCGCCTGTAAACGCAGACAGTCTGTCTTCAGGCTTATAGCTGTTACCGGCCTCTTCTACTATATGAAGCAGTCTGTCATCATCCGAATTGATTATATCTATGGCCTCACGGATATTTAAAAATCCCGGATCATCTTTTATAAATCCGTCAACCGATATTCCTTTTCTTAATGAAGGATCCAATATATTTCCAAACCACACCTTTACAGACCATCCCATATATAAGGAAAGTAAAATGGCCATCGTACCAAACAGCACTCCTGAAGCCTTTATCAAAGCAACACCGATTCTTCTTCCTTTTACATTTTCATTCAGCAGCATTCCGATACATATGCCCGATGATATCGACAACAGGATAAAGCCCTGATATGTGAGCTTGAACATGGTATTATATCTTTGGTATGCATCACCATAGATATCTTTTATATATATAATCTCAGGCATGAATAATAAACCCAGTCCGCACAGCGAAACGGCAATGATGATAAGCTCTTGTTTCATAAACCCGTTCCCTCCGGATTTTAGCCTGTTCCTGTATACTCTGACAAAAATATAAATAAGAAGAGTCAGAACTATTATAATATGAACAAACCAGACTATAATAAATTTATCAGGAGGCGAATGCCTGTCGCACAGATGGAGACCCGAATCCGGTCTCATATAATTCAAACTGAACGGGAGCATGGCAAGCATTCCTGTCAAATATATGAACAGTCCCTTAACCAGTACATTTAATACAGTTATTATCCTAAAGCCCTTTTCTTTTATATCGCAGAAAAGTATGACCGCTCCTGCCACCACATAGTATATGGGAAAATCCCAATAATTGACTCCCCTGAACATTCCCAGTATAAGCCCCATTATAACGAGCCGATAGTCAAAAACATCCCTGAAAAATGTATAAATATCCTCATCTTCCATTTCATCTCCTGCAGTTTTTCGTCTGTCAGGCTGTGAAAGAGCATAGTCAATCAGAAATATCATAAAAGCTATAGTGAAAAGCATATTGCATACATGTGCATGCAGATCACCGAGTAAAAACGTATACGATGGAAATTCATGCTTTCCCTTATCCAGCGAATCCGGTTCACGACCGATAAATGATGTAGGATATGAAAACCAGTACGGTTTGTCTGCTGTTACACCCCTAAGCTTATTCCACAGCGTTTCGAAAATTCCATATATTATCCAATGTCCGTTAGCACCGCATGTACACATAAGTGACGCCATTACACCGCCAGTAACGGAAAATCTTTTCTTCATATTAGGGAAACTATTAAGAAAAGCCTCAACAAGCACAAAAACACTCAATCCAAGAGAAGCAAACAGTGTACAGAGCATTAAATTATATCCGTATTCCGGAGACGTTAAAGAAAGGCGACAGAATAACACGGCAACAGCCTGTCCAAGATAATAATAGTTAACCGGCCTGCCCGCAAACCACATATCTTCAAACGGTAATCTCTGCTGCCTGTACATCGCATTCATAAATCCGTAATCCATATACTGTTCCGTCTGAAAATCAATGATCGGCTTAAAACCTTTAACCCAGAATGCCACAAAAAGCAGTATGGAAAATATTGCAAAGCCGGCAAAAAACAGCTTTCGTTCTTGTTGCTGCAAAACCCTTTCCATAGCAGTATGATCCCCTCTCTTCCCCTTAAATAACAGGATCACAGTACAAAATACTGCAAATATTGATATACATGATACTGAATTAAACGGAATATGAAAAACAGCGCATACAAACCAGACGAAAAAAAACAGTATTCCGCTTCCAAGTCCCAGAGATACACAAAAGCCGCCATCCGCAGGGCGCATTACCCTTAGCGGAAAAAGCGGCTTCATAACCATGGAAATAACCAAACAGACTGTAAGCCATCTGATAAGAACAAACATTTTCTATTTCCCGACTATCTTAAGAATATCATTATACATTACAACAACCATGAGTATCATAAGCAATGCGAACCCGACAAAATTAACCAGTGCTTCTTTTTCTCTGCTTACCGGTTTATGCCTTATTGCTTCAATGAAAAGGAGTACCAGTCTTCCTCCATCGAGTGCAGGCAGCGGCAGAAGGTTCATTATACCAAGGCTTGCCGAAAAGATAAGAGCCAGATTAAACATATTAAGAACCACTGCGGGTAGTCCGTCATGTCTTGCCGCATTATAAATATCACTCACCATTCCTGCCATTCCCACAGGGCCGTTCAGTGTGTCAACACCGAGCCTGCCAAGCATTAGTCCTTTCAGTCCCTGAACCGTACTCCTTACATTCATTCGTACATAGTAGACAGAGTATCTTAGGATATTTGCCGAAGTCCATTCATCAAGTGTCTTTCCGAACACAATACCAAACATATAACGTCCGTATTCATCATTAAATTTAGGCTTTACAACTGCCGTATATTCTTTGCCATCCCTCTCATATGTAAGTTCAACCGGACTTCCGTCGGATACTATATTATAAATAATAACTTCCTCTGAAAGATTTACCCTCTTACCATTATATCTCTTTATTACATCGCCCGCCTCAAGACCGGCTGTCTCTGCCGGTGATCCCTTATCCACCTCAACCAGCTCCGTTATCATCACTACCGAACTTCCTGACAGTGATATTATAAGGACGCTGAAAACAAATGCCAGAATAATATTAAAGAACGGACCGGCAAATACTGTTAATATCCTCGCCCATACACTCGATCTGTTAAACAGTCTGTCGGGTTCTTTGCATTCAGGGTCCTCCTCAAAAATACAGGCTCCTCCAAACGGTATGGGTTTAAGACAGTATTTTGTATCATTCTTCGTAAACGACAACAGGGTCGGGCCGAAGCCTACCCAGAATTCCTTTACATATATCCCATTTGACTTTGCCACTATAAGATGGCCGAATTCATGGACTATTATCACTATGCACAATATGATCAAAGTATATAATACACTGGGAATACTCATGTCACCATCTGTCCTCAATATAACTGTAGGTTTCCTTCTCTGCGGCAAGTATACGTTCAACATCCGGCTCTTCTTCAGGTTTATGAGCCTTCATACAGCCTTCAATAACATCGTATATATCAAGAAATCCTATCTTCCTGTCAAGAAACAACGAAACAGCACGCTCATTGGCCGCATTAAATACTGTCGGCATTGTTCCTCCTATTTTTGCCGCCTTTAATGCAAGCTCAAGTCCCCTGAATGTTTCCGTATCAGGCTCCTCAAAGGTCATCTGTTTTAGCGTAAAGAAATCAACACGTCTTGTGTTAAGATAGCGTCTGTCCGGATAAAACAGTGCATACTGAATGGGAAGCTTCATATCAGGCATCCCAAGTTCCGCAATGATCGCTCCGTCTTCATATTCCACCATTGAATGTATTATGCTCTGCGGATGTACAATCACCTGTATACGCTCAAGCGGGACATCAAACAGCCATTTTGCTTCCATGACTTCAAGCCCCTTATTTACCAGTGTAGCGGAATCAACCGTTATCTTCCTGCCCATAGCCCAATTGGGATGCTTAAGTGCATCCTCAACCGTCATACTATTAAGTTCATCTCTTTTCCTTCCCCTGAACGGCCCCCCCGAAGCTGTAAGCAATATCCTGGATATCCTTTTTCTATTCTCCCCGTTCATGGACTGGAAAATAGCACTGTGTTCACTGTCAACCGGCAGTATTGAAATACCGTTCTCTTTTGCAAGCCTTGTTATTATATGTCCTGCGCATACAAGTGTTTCTTTATTTGCAAGCGCTATATCCTTACCCGCCTTGATCGCGGCTATGGTAGGACGTATTCCGATCATACCTACCATAGATGTAACGACTGTGTCAATATCCTCAAGTACAGCCGCCTCTATTATACCATCCATGCCGCCCACGACCTTGACATCAAGATCTTTAACTGCTTCCCTTAGAAGTACCGCCTTATTCTCATCAAATACGGCAGCCAGCTTAGGCCTAAACTCTCTTATCTGCTTTTCAAGCAATCTTATATTGGATCCGGCCGCTACAGCGCCGATACAAAGTTCATCCGGATTAGACCTTACTATTTCCATTGTCTGGGTTCCGATTGAACCTGTTGAACCCAGTACAGCTATCGTTTTCATTTTAATAACCTCACAAAATCACTAAATACCGAAAAATATGGCAGCAAGAAAATAAATCATGGGGGCAGTAAATATGACACTGTCGAACCTGTCCATGATACCGCCATGACCGGGGATTATAACCCCGTAATCCTTAACATCATTATTTCTCTTAAAGGCTGACGCTGCAAGATCACCGACCTGTGATACGACAGCCCCTACAATACCCAGTAAAACAAATACAAGCACACTTCCCGCGCTCTTAAGATCATAAACTTTCATAAACAGAAACGAAAAGAGTACGGAAATAAGAACCGTTCCAATTATTCCTCCTATCGCTCCTTCGACAGATTTATGCGGGCTGAGCACAGGTGCCAGCTTTCTCTTTCCAAACTTCATACCGGTAAGATATGCGCAGGTATCACATATCCACGATGAAATATATATCAGCCATACCAGATATTCTCCGCATGGCATCGAACGTGTAAGATAGATGAAACAGAGCATTACCGGAACATACATAAACCCGAAGAACGCCTTCATGACCAGATATCCGTCATATTTAGGAAAGGTAAATACATAAGCCGCCAACATGGCTATGCATACAATGCACAGAATAAGGACAAGCTTAAGCAGGCTGTTACTCTTAATGATCACAGCTGACAGAAAATATATCGCGGTTCCAACATAACCGATCCGTTCAAATACATTGTGCCTCTCTTCTCCTCCCTCAATATATACGCCGGTTGCGCGATAAAACTCAAATAAGCCCTGCACAGCAATAAGAAACAGTATTGCACCCATTAACGGTCCGCCTGTAATATTCATAACCGCGATCAATATTATCAAAATCGCACCGCTTATAACTCTGGTCTTGAACATATCTACTCCTCCTTATCCTGCTGTTTTACACCGCCATATCTACGTTCTCTCTTATTATATGCTTCTATCGCCCTCTCCAGCTCTTTGCCATCAAAATCAGGCCAATGAACATCTGTAAAATAGAACTCAGAATATGCCAGCTGCCATAGCATAAAATTCGACAGTCTCTGTTCTCCGCTGGTTCTTATAAGAAGATCCGGCGCAGGAATCCCTGCAGTATCCAGATAATCCTCAAACAGTTCACGGGTTACCGGTCCCTTCTCTATTACACCCATTTCCATGTCATCCTTGATCCTGTTCATTGCCCGGAGCATCTCATCCTGGCTTCCATAGTTTATTGCAACCTGAAAATGCAATCCGTCAAAACCACTGCTTATTTTCTCAAGTTCATCAACGCTATTCCTTATGTCAGGAGAAAGTCCTGATTTGTCTCCGATAACACGGACACACATATTGTTCTTTCTTGCACGCCTGATACATGTTTTAAGATAATTGCGCAGAAGCCCCATAAGCGCCTCAACTTCATCCTGAGGCCTCTTCCAGTTTTCTGTAGAAAAAGCATATACAGTGAGATACTTCACACCGCGATTGTAAGCAATCTCACACATATTCTCTACAGCCTTTGCACCCTGGATATGCCCGTAATTTCTGGGCATGCCCTTACTCTTTGCCCACCTTCCGTTCCCGTCAAGTATGATAGCAACGTGCTTAGGAACCTTCAGATCATCATTCATAATATCTACCATTCTCCGTTGTTTATATCCTTTAACTGTTCTTTACAGAATAACATAAGGGCATGACGGCAAACCGCCCTGCCCTTTTATTTTGTTACTGAAATTTCGCTCTGGCACAGGCTTACACAGTAAGGATTTCTTTCGATTTTTCATCGATCATCTGATCAACCTGTTTGATATACTTATCCGTAAGCTTCTGAAGCTCATCAGAGAGTTCTTTTATCTCATCTTCAGAAATATCTTCTGCCTTTGAAAGCTTCTTAAAGGCATCATTTCCGTCCCTGCGGATATTCCTTATCGCTACCTTATCTGCTTCACCCTTCTTCTTGACTTCCTTGACAAGTTCCTTTCTTCTTTCCTCGGTAAGTTCAGGAAATACAAGTCTTATTACATTACCGTCATTTGTGGGATTGATACCGATATCTGATGTCTGTATAGCCTTCTCTATTTCCTTGAGTAACGATTTCTCCCATGGCTGTATCTGTATCATCCTTGCATCCGGAATCGAGATATTCCCCACCTGCTGAACAGGCGTAGGCGTACCGTAATAATCGACCTTTATCTTATCAAGAACATGAGGATTGGCGCGTCCTGCACGTATCGTGATAAAATCAGAGCTAAGATGGTCGATCGTCTTCTGCATCTTCTGATCATATTCCTTAATCCTGTCATCCATAAATGTACCCCTTCTCTTATAAAGCTCTATACCGTAACCTTTGTTCCCGTAAACTCACCATATATAGTATTTACAATGCTGTTCTCTTCATTCAGACTGAACACATACATAGGCATCTTATTTTCCATTGCCAGGATTGACGCCGTTAGATCAACAACCTTAAGCTGCTTATCTATTACATCATTAATGCTGATCTCATCATACTTTATTGCCGCCGGATTGGTCTTGGGATCCGAATCATATACACCGTCAATTGCCTTGGCCAAAAGTATCCCGTCTGCTTCCACTTCAACTGCTCTCAGAACTACCCCCGTATCCGTTGAAAAATATGGGTGACCTGTTCCACCGGCAAAAAAAACCACCATACCTTTGGAAAAATATTTATTGGCCCTGTCCTTGGAAAAGAGTTTTGTAAACGAACCACACTCAAAAGGTGTAAGGATATTGGTCATCATGCCAATAGATCTGAATATTTCCGAAACATATATACAGTTCATTACCGTAGCCAGCATACCTATCTGATCCGCCTTGGTCCTGTCTATATTCTCACTGGTCCTTCCGCGCCAGAAATTCCCGCCTCCGATGACCACGCCGACCTCTGTTCCCTTTTCAATAAGCTGCTTAACCTGAAGCGCCACACCACGTACGGTATCTTCATCAAAACCTGTCTTCTTATCGCCCGCCAGCGCTTCCCCGCTTAATTTGAGCAGAATCCTTTTCATATATATCCTCTTATTTATCAGTCCTCATCCTCGAAGTACTTGCTGGCTGTCACATCAGAATAGATCTGTGAGCACGAACCCTCTATGATAGCACCATTGTTTATCTGTATCGATTTAGACTTGATATTACCAATAATAACCGCTGTGGAATCAAGTATCACAGGACCCTGTACATCTATATCACCCTTGATTGCTCCTGCCAGCACAGCCGCAGCAGCCTTAATGTTACCCCTGATAACAGAACCCTGTGCAACCTTTACAGAGCTGTTTGACAGAAGTTCTCCCGTTACCCTTGCACCATTAATGAATATTTCATCAGCCTGTGAATCACCTTCAAGCTTTCCTGTTATACTGAGCTTACCCAGTACATCAAGATTACCTTTGACAATACCGTGTACTTCAAGACTTCCTGCACAGGAAATATTACCGTTGACAGTCATGCCCTCTATAATTGAACCTGAAGTTGATTTCTTGGGTTCGTTCCATATCGTGTTTATAGGTTCCGAAACCGGATCAGGTTCAAAGATCGGAGTCTGTACCGTATTAATAGGGCCATCATCAAATACGGGCTCCGGCTCGGGCTCAGCAGCTGATGAAAGCTCAGACATCGCATCCTCGTATGATATCGGTTCTGCAGCATCTTCCGGTTCAGATTCTGTCACATCATATTCTTCAACTGCCTCCTCCGGTTCCTCTGCCACAGGCTCTTCCACAGCTTCAAATTCAGGCTCAGCTTCAGCCACCGGTTCCTCAGCTACTTCCTCAACCTCTTCTATAACGGCATCTTCCGGAACATCATCAATTGGATTGCCGTCCTCGTCAACAAAGATAACTTCTTCGATTACCTCTTCGTCCTCTCCGTCGTAATCCTCTTCTACTTCCACTTCCTCTACAACTTCTTCAACGACTTCTTCGTATTCACCCGCAGTCTCAGGTTCTTCCTCTACCGGTTCCGGGGCAGGCTCCGGTTCTTCAGTGCTGTCAAAAGAGGCGAAAAGATCCGAATAATCCTCACTCTGTGTAGGAGAATCTTCCGTCACCTCCGGAGCTGCTGCCGCAGGCTCTTCCTTTATGGCCTCATCCTCCGGCATAAGTTCATTCACTGCCTGTGATAAATCTTCCTTGAAATCCTTGAAAAAACTCATTTCATATCCTCCTTAGTTTCCCTTCACCTTATATTCTCGTGCTGGATTGGTTTGGTATAA
This sequence comes from Lachnospiraceae bacterium, assembly GCA_017524595.1. Taxonomy (GTDB): domain Bacteria; phylum Bacillota; class Clostridia; order Lachnospirales; family Lachnospiraceae; genus UBA2868. Next base: position 24,401 of record JAFXVI010000045.1, read on the forward strand.
TCGTCTATCGGTGCTATTACATAGCCCTGTGCCTGTAGACCTTCTATCACTGTCGGCAGAGCATCCACCGTAGTCGTCTTCTCAGACAGATCATGAAAAAGTATCATAATCTCATTCCGTTCTTCCGGACTGTCCAGCGCCTTAATGCCGTTAAAAACATTATCAATGATCTGTTCACTGCTCACTCGGGAAGCATCGGCATCTCCGCTGTTTATATTCCAATCATAATAAACTATTCCACGTTTATCAAGTATATCAATAAATTCATGCATGCTCACCGGCGAAACAAGATTACTGCTTCCTCCGGGAAACCGGTATATCGACGGCATGAATCCAGTAATATCATAAATAACATATTGCACATGATTCAGGTCAGCAATAAATGAATCTGTTGATTCATATATGTCAGTATAGCTGTGTGAGTACGAATGCATTCCCAACACATGCCCTTCATCGAGTATTCTCCTGTACTGATCCTTATAGGCTTCACTGAACCTTCCTATTACAAAAAAATTACCCTTTACCTTATACTGATCCAATATATCAAGTATCTGGTCAGTATTGCCACTCGGTCCGTCATCAAAGGTCAGATACGCCTTCTTGATAGCTGTGGTAGACTCTTTGACATCATCCACTCGCTTATCGTTTGCTTCTTTAAGCTCCTTAACTTCCGTGGATACCTCGGGTTCTGCCAAAGCTCTGGCTCTGGCCTCTTCCTCCTCGATTCTTCTTGCTATCTCTTCATTATATGTATCCATCTGAAGCCGTGATATCAATAAGCCTTTTGACAAACCGTCAAGCTCCGCTCCTCCGGCATTATTTCCGGGATAACAGAAGGCAAATGACAGTATGACTGCGAAAATAAGCATAACAGAAAACTTAAGCCATCTTCTCTTGACCCGATACACCGATTCTATTGTACCACAATCATTATACTTATTAAAAGATTTTTTTTGATTACTTTTGTATTTCCTCATCCCTCATCATCAACCGTATAAGAATTATCGCAAAAACAAGGCACGGAATACCCGCGATAAAACCGGCCGGAGACGGTCCGAGCGTCAGTCTTCCGCCATCTTTGGTAAAATAAATCCCGATAGATGCAAATCCGTTAATTGCACCATGTCCAATAACGGCAGGTATACATGAACCCGTCTTTAGAGTTGCATATGAAAGCAGTGTTCCTATCGAAAAGCAGAACACAACCATAGCAATGATCCCAACAAAAGGATATCCGGCATATTCCGTACCATAATTGTGACCGGCAATTATAAGCGGCAGGTGCCAGAGTCCCCAGATAAGCCCCATTACTATCATGAGCGGCATAGTCTTTAACCTTTTGGAAAGCTTGGGCAGAAGATATCCTCTCCACCCCCACTCCTCCCCGAAGCAGGTAAGGCAGTTAACTACAGGGCCTATCAACACAGACGTGATACCCTGTGAAATGATTGTTTTTTTCATGATATCGGGAGTCAGACCCTGAACACCCTGTTTTGTATATGTAGCGATTATATATTCCATGTCTGCCGAGTATTCACCCTTCAGACACAAAAAGTAAATGATCGTCCCGATGAGTGTCAGAAGAGGCGGCACAAACCATGTCAACAGATAATATCTGTATCTGCCTTCCTTCATATTAAAAGAAATATAAATATCCTTAAATCCCTCTTTAGTGACTAATCTGGTGAGCACAACACATATCGATGGTAAAAACATCGCTATGACAAGATTTAATGGAATGGAAGCTATCGTGTAATCCTTGTGTATTGTTAAAAACCTTATAACAAAGAAATATTCATATATATAGGTTATTCCGAATACAAGAACAAGGTATACTGTCAACCTCTTCTTCTCCAAAGCCTCCTTATCATTTATTATTTCCGACGCATTGTCTTCCGGGACATTATCTTCCCTTATCAAATCCTCCGACATATCCGCTTCCCTCATAAAAATATTCTGCATGCAACATTACAGTAATCTATTATATCATTTTATTTCCGGTCAAACCACTATATCTGCAACTTTTCTTATCATATAACCACAAATTATAGTAATACTATACAACATAATGCGCAAAAAATCCCGAACTTTTTGTGTGTTGTCACTTTTTTTGAAAATTGTGATTTTTTTTAAATTTTTTATTGCATTTATTAAGATTTTGTGACATAATAGATTTGCAAAGGAATGTTTGCATGTAATTGTTATGTTATAGGATGTAAGATCCAAAGGAGGAAGCTATGAAGAAAAAATCTCTTATAGGGATCATAGCAGGTGTTGTACTTGTTCCGGTTGTGGCATGTGCAATCTTACTGAACTTCAAGGATGTGGGTGTCGAGGACAATTCAGCGAAACGTGCTCTTGCTGATATCAACAGCGAGACAACGACAAGCATCGATGATGAGGCAATTGCCCTTGCTGCTTCTTCCGCTTCTGATGCAGGACTCAGAAACATAGCTCTTGATACTCTCGATGCAGTTAATGCAGAAAGAGCTGCTTATGGTCTTGGCTCACTTAAGTGGAATGGAAACCTTGAGTCAGCAGCAAGCGTTCGTGCTCAGGAATGTGAGATTTCATTCTCACATACAAGACCGAATGGCAAGGCTTGGTACACGGTAAACAGTAAGGTACAGGGTGGTGAGAATCTTGCATATGGTTTCGATAGTGCCGAAGCCGCTCTCGATGCATGGATGAACAGCCCTACCCATAAAGAGAACATCTTATGGGATGAGTTTAATACATGTGCCATTGCAATATATGCCGCAGATGACGGAACATACTACTGGGCACAGGAATTCGGTTATTAATTCTGATTCGGTCCGGTTAATAAACAGGAGGCAGATTTTTATTCTGCCTCCTGTTCTATTATTGATCAACTCTCCTACTTCAGGCTTTTAGTTTTCTGCTAATCCCTACTCCCATGGCATTAGGTCCTGTATGTGCCGATACAGAACATGACAGTTTATTATAGTATACTTCAATATCCGGAAAAGCTTCTTTTATAACACTGTTCCAATTTCCCGCATCAACCTGGTCCACAAACGAACCGGCAGTTCCTATAATAAGATCTTCATGGGCAAAAGCCGAAAATCTTGTTTCCAGTTCATCACGCATAGCCTCAATTATCTTGGAGGCTGCCTTTTTTATCCCGCGCACTGCCGTGCATACCTCAAAATTCCCACCGGTCGTCTTAAGAACCGGCTTGATCCCAAGTACACTTCCCACAGTTGCAGCCGTAGCATTAACCCTTCCTGTCTTCTTAAGATAATCCAAGGTATCTACCGCAAGATAAACCACAGAATCGTAGGCAGTTTCTTCCAGCCGTTTCTTTATATCTTCTGCCTTCATTCCCGCGTCTGCAAGCACTATCGCATCCATTACTGACTGCCTCTGCGTAACCGATATCCTATGATTATCAACAACTACAACACGCCCGTCGTATTCCGAAGCAAAAATCTCTGAGTTTCTTGCAGAACTGCTGAGTCCCGATGACATCGGTATATAAACTATCTCATCATAACCCTTAGATAAAATATCATCCCACATATCCATCAGCTCACCCGGAGAAGGCTGGGATGTCGATACGTCCGCTCCGATCGCTAATATCTCAAAAAATTTTGCCCTTGACAGATTAACACCCTCAATAAAATCTCTTCCGTCTATTATAACGGGCATTGGCATACTGAATATACCCAGCTTTTCAGCTTCATCTACCGCTATTCCGCTGTTTGAATCAGTCATAATTGCAACATTCATATGTTTCTCCTAATTTTATGCTTATCTAGACCTTGTATCACCCCAGAAAAACAGCGCTACGGTTCCGGGACCAGTATGAGCACCTATTGTCGTACCTATATAATTGATCTCTATCTTGCCCTTAAGCGCCGGAAAATTCTCTTCTACAAGATTTGCTACCGCCGTAGCATCCTCCAGACAGCGCGCATGGTTAATGAAACACTTACCCTTATAATCCTTACCGTCCACTGCATGTAATACCATCTGTTCCACGCAGGCAGATATGACTTTCTTTTTAGTCCTTATCTTAAAGCGCGGTATCAGCTTTCCTTCATCATTAACATTGAGCAGCGGACATATATTCAGCATATTACCGAAAAAGCCTGAAACCTTGCTCACTCTTCCACCCTTTATAAAAAACGTAAGGTCGGTAGTAAAAAACCAATGATGAAGTTCAAGCCTGTGGTTAAGAGCAAAATCAGCAACCTCTTCAATGGTTTTTCCTTCATCTCTCAGATCTGCCAGCTTATCCATAAGCAATCCAAAACCACCACTGGCTGCCAGTGAATCTATGACTATAAGCTTACGTTCGGGATACTTGGCCTTAAGATCTTCCATTGCAATATTGGCAGAGTTGATAGTCCCTGATATACCGCTTGAAAGAGTAAGATGCAATACATCCCTGCCCTCTGCAAGAAATTTTTCAAAATGATTAACATATTCCTCGACATTAAGCTGAGATGTTTTGGTCTCTGCCCCATTTTCCATGCTGTCGTAGAATTCCTTGAAATCCATCGTCTTTCCCAGGTCATCAAGGTACATCTGCCCGCCAAGATAATAGTGAAAACATGCGTAAGCAATATTCCTCTCCTTAAAGAACTTCTCCGGCATATCTGCCGTCGAACAACAGCTCAAAACAAAATCTCCCATATTTACCTCCATTTATCATTTGGCTCCTGTTATTATCTTTGCGATCTCTTCGTAACCTGCATCTGCCGGTATTTTAAACACGCCATGATTTATCCTGTCATCATAACGGTTATCGCACAAATAATTATCAAAATCAGCTGCACTGTCAACAACTCCGCCTTTTTCAAGCAGCTTTGCCACATCATATGACGTGGTTCCGCTTGCTATCTGCAGAGTAAAACTGTCTGTTTGTACTTTTTCTTCAACACTGTTATCATCACTCTTCTTATCTGTTCTTTCATCTATATTATTTTCTTCAGACGTTTTATTTTCAACAGGTTTTGTCTCATTATCAAAAGTTCCGTCTTTTTCAGAAGGCTGAACGGTTGATTCATTCTGACCGCCCATTGCCCTGTCTTCTTTAGCTCTTAATTCCTCTGGTGTTTCTTTAGTATTCTCCGTTTCAGTTCCCGAACTGTCTGCCTTATTTAAAGGCTCATCCTGCTTTTTCTCTTCATCTTTAACTTTATCTGAATTGTTATCTGCCCTAACTTCCACATCAGGAACTGTAGATTCAGTGTTTGTGTCTCCCTTCACCTTATCAGTCCGACCTGTTTCAGATGCTGTCTCGTCTGTTTTGGGCTTGACCAGCACAGAATCTTCCTCTACCATTCCAAGCTCTGATGCCCGTCGTTTTATTTCTTCATCGGACAATGTATTCTTTCCCGACGTCGCTATACCCATGAGCACTGCGGAAATAAACAACCCGGCTCCCAGGCCCCTTAAGTATCCCTTTATCCGCATACCCTACCTCTTAAATAAGTCTATCACCAGAGTAACCTCACCTACCCCGAGATTTAGTTCCCTTGCTATCTCAACATTGCTCTTTCCGAGCTTATGCAGTTCAATGATTCTGCTGTTATTATTGTCCGCCTCTTCATTGTCAGGTCCGATCGCTTTGGGTGGAAGGATTATCTCTTCTACTACCTCTTCTGCTGAATGTTCTTCCGGTATAAGCTCTTCAAAATCATCTTCTTTCTTTTTGCTCTTCTTTCTCGAACCGGCCTTCTTTTCCGCATCAGTTACTTCTCTGGCTGTTGCTTCAGCCTTGCGGACAGTGTTCTTAAGATCTGTCTGTTTATCGGTAAGCATGTCATGCAGGAACATGACCTCCTTATGACTTTTATTTATTTCCTCCATTATTGTATTTGAATATTCGCTCACAGCCATGATCTTTTCATTGGAAATCTTTTCAAGGGCACGTTCCGACTTCTCCATGGCATACTCCACCGCACCATCAGTAGCCTCTTTCACTTTAAGACTCATGCTGTCATATTCCCTGTCGGTGATACGTCTTATCTCTTCTCGAAGTCTTTCTTCATCAAATGCACCGACATCCTGTGGACGATCTTTGATTATAAAACTCATACAAAAAATAACCACTCCTATAATAAGGAGTGTTATTTCCATAGGGGTCATATTCAATCTCCTATTGTTCTGCCAAATATATCCTTTGTTATAGTCTTCAGCCTAAATCTTCAAATCAAACCCCGGCGATTTGGATTTGACCCTTACAACCGCGTCGGGTTCTTTTGCTTTCTTATCCTTGCGTCTTATATCAAAATACTCATTTCTACCTTTCTCCTTGGCATCATGCTTGGTATTCGTTGCATCTGAATTCTGAGTTGTCTGAACAGTATAAGCTTCCTCATCACGTTTGACATCCATCTGTGTCTGCACATTCGCATGATCCAAAGCAGCCTTATTGTCTTCATTATGCCTCAGCGATGCAATATCCTGTGTTCGTGATATGACTGCATTCATCTCTATCGGACTGATCATAACACATCCTCCCGCAAATATATTAATGACTACAATGCCTTTATTCTTATATCTGCGCCATCTTTAACGAATCTTGCATGCTGGGCAGGGGCTTTAAGCTGCATATTGACCTCACTTATCGTGATCTTTGTTCCGGGATATGCGCAATCGGAAACCTTGACCACAGATTCCGTTTCGGAAATATCCACAGAACTCATATATTTATCATACTCATCCATTCCCTTGTTTATCTCATCCGTAAGGTTCTTATAATCTTCGGAAAGCTGCCTTATGGTACGAAGTTGATCAGGTGTAAGCTTGTCTCCCTTCTTCATACGCATGGTTAGCGTCACAAGCACCGGCTTTATCTGATCAAGCTTCTTATTATTCTCAGCTATCTGTTGCTGCATGCTGGCTGCCTTAAGCTTAATGGTAGGATCAGCTCCTACCTGTATATCTGTATCGACACCCATCGTAGAGCCGATGATCTTGGCTTCCACATTACCGAGTGCACGCACACACCCACCTGTAATAAATCCCTTTTTACCTGTTACCACTACATCACTCTTGGATATCACATCACTGTGAAGTATGGCTTCCGCATGCACATATCCATCGGCCTGTGCAGAAGAATTCTCTATGAACTTGGATACAATATTTCTGCCCGATATGAGCTTGCCCTTTCCCATTCCATTCATTCCACGGGCAATGATTATATCACCTCCGGCCTTCACATAGGCCCCCTCAACAACTCCTTTCACCTCGATATTTCCGGTCGCCGAAACCGAAAATCCTGCATTAACATTGCCGGCGACATGAATATCGCCGTCATATTCTATATTTCCGGTAGAAGTATCAACATCATTTACCTCATAGACATTGGATACAAACACCTTGCTGTCTACGAGCATAACATTACCGTTAATTTCAGAAATAAGCTCCAGTCCGTTTTCGGATATCTTAAGATTTCTCCCAAAACTGAACTTTGGTTCTTCCACATCTCTGGGGCTTACATAAGCTCCGTAAATGTCAACTCCTTCATCTCCATGATCAGCCGGCACAAGCTTCGCTACTACTTGACCTTCCTTACACGGACTAATAAGATCCAGATTAAAAAAATCTACCGTACCGTCATCGTTAAGCTTAGGTTTTAAGTTGGGATTGGTATTAAACATATATTCAATAACACCATCACTTCCCTGCCTTACCGGCTTACCTTGAGCTATCACATAATCAGTACAGTAATGCTTATCCTTGAAAAAAGAATCGATCACATCATTCTTTATTCCAAAAGAAACCTTCTTAAACTTAAGGTCTTTTATCACCTCATCCTTTTCAAGCTCCGCTCCGCCTTCTGACGGCGGATAAAACCTTGCCGTACAAGTCATTTTATCGTCAGAAACATCCAGTATATAGCTGCCTGCATATTCTCTTCCGGTTCTGGAATCGATCTTTACAGTGCATCTTTCGCCATTAGATCCCTGTATCGCCTTTGCTACTGCGACCTTATCAACGAGAAACCCATGTCTCTGCACATATGTCTGCAATTCATCAAATGATAAAGCCTTACCGTCCTCTGAAGGCGGTATCAGCTCCAGATAAGTACCGTCATCTTTATTAAGCAGTCTGAAATATGCGTTGTAACCTCCCATATGTCCCCTCCTGAGTAGCTAACTGTTTGCCAAAAACCCCATGTACTTCCCCATCTTTACCTTCATCTTGCCAAGAGCTTTAGTATGAAGCTGGGACACACGCGATTCAGATACCTCCAATACATTACTTATTTCCTTAAGCGTAAGGTCATCATAATAATACATAAGTATGACCTGGCGTTCCTTTTCAGTGAGCTGATCCAATGATTCCTTAAGAACTATTTTAAGCTCCTCTTTCTCGATCGCTTCCTCAGGAAGTTCATAGTGAGATACAGTACTGCTTTCGCTTATATCTCCGCCTCCCGATTCTGTGAATTCGTCAAGTGAAATAATATTGGTGACTTTCATCTGCGACTGCCAGTCATCATATTCTTCAGAAGATATCCCCAATTCCATGGATATTTCTTCATCTGTTGCAGCTCTTCCCGTCCTGCTCTCTATATCTTTGATCGCATTAGATATGTCCCTCTGTCTTTTCCGCACGGTACGCGGTATCCAATCCATCTTACGTATCTGATCCAATATGGCGCCTCGTATGCGAAGGCTTGCATACGTCTCAAACTTAACCTCTTTGCAGGCATCAAATTTGTCTATGGCATCAATAAGCCCGAAAATGCCATAACTAACAAGATCGTCATATTCTACATTATATCCAAGATACATGGATAACCGGCCGGCGACAACCTTTACCAGCGGAGCATATTCCAATATTATGTTTTCCCGAAGCTCACGGGTCGGATTCTTGACATAGTCCGCCCAAAGCTTAAGCCTTCCGGTCTCGTCCATAGTATTCCCCGCCTAAAACAAGTTATACACCCTGCTCCTGTGTTACGTCCTCGTCTGTCACAACCTGTCCGTCCTCAGCATCACCCTCGGACTGATCACCTTCCTCATCTCCCTCTTCGGCAGGTTTTTCAACAACCTCACCCTCGTCATCAACCTGCTTATCCGAGGAGATCTCAAACTTATCAAGTATTTTTTTAACTATCAATCCGACAATAAGAAATAATATAAGTACTGTCAGCAGAACAACCAGCATATCATGGAGATTGTAATGATAGATGTATGTAACTATACAGGCTGTGGCACCTGCCAGAAGCATAATAAACAGAGGTACCTTCTTTGTGTTCATATAACCACCGATTATATCTTCTTAATATCCTTGCCGACTGCCTTGATGACAAAATCACCCGTTTCGGGAAAGAACTCAACTGTCCGTCCGTAACTGTCCCCTGTATCCTTAGCCAGGATAGGTATTTTCATCTCACCCAGTATCTTTACTACCGATTCCACATTTCTGGCACCGACCGCCATTGTCTCTGACTTGGTCTGCAGTGCAAACATCTGTGCTCCCCCGGCTATCTTTGCTACAATTCGGTTACGTGAAGCACCCGCTTCCACCATTATACGCACCAATTCCTTGATGCCTGTATCAGCGAATTTGGCTATACACTGATTATTGGCTATCTTCGTGCTGTCAGGTAACATTATATGAGCCAAACCTCCCACCTTTGTCGTCGGATCCCTTAAAGCAATACCTACACATGATCCCAGCCCAAGCGTCGTAATCGCATCCGGACTTTTGCAAAGCTTAAGATCAGCCATTCCAACTTTTATCATTTCACTCATAATTCTAATTTCCTATATATACTCTGATAATCCATAGCATACTCAAAACATTGCGCGTCATTACCGCCATGGATCACTTATCACATACCCAGCGAACCTAATATCTTGTCGTATGATTCAAGATCCGGAACAAGAATGAAAAATCCGGTAAGCTTCATATCATCCGAGAACTCCGTCTGTATAAGAAGCATCTTATCTCCCACCTCGCCGAATTCTATAGCAGGAACACTTAATATGGAGCCACACATATCTATACTTATAGCAGGTATTGAAGCTATGATCTTAAGGTTGGTAAGCATTGATAACGAAGACAGGTAAGAACCGGTAATGATGTTACCTATCTCTTTAAGTGCTGAAAGCTCCATCTCGCCAAATTCAGCAGCATTATCAACCTCGGGAGATCCCATCAGTTTACTGATAAGGGTTATCGCTGATTTCTCTTCCAGAAGAAACATGATGCTGCCTGATATATCGCCTTCTACAATCTGATATATGCCGGCCATGAGCTGTTCTTCGCCTCCCATGGCTTCGCCCACCTGGGAAAACTCAAGAAGCTCTACTTTGGGCACCTTCATATCCACCTTGGTATTAAGGAGCTGGGCCAAGGCTGTCGTTGCGTTGCCGGCACCTATATTACCAATCTCGCTCAGGATGTCAAAATACATTCCATCCATATTGTTTAAATCAATCTTTGACATTCTCACACCTCGATTTCATTTTAAGCGCAAAAACTACGCCGTCTCCTTGTCAGAGATCACTACATTAAGATCAAGCAGCGAAATAAGTGTCTCTCCGCATTTGCCGATTCCGTTAATGTAGCTCGGATCATTGGATGTGCTGCTCTTGGTTGCCTCATCAACATTATTCTCACTGAGGGTTACAACCTCTCTTACAGCATCCACGATAATACCGACCGGAGCATTGGGCTCAAGCTTTATGATTATTATCCTGGTCTTATTGGTTATTTCAGTCTCAGGCAGATTGACTTTCATCCTGAAACTCATTACTGGAACAACCTCTCCGCGAAGATTGATAACACCCTTGAAGTATTCCTGACAGTTTGGAACACGGGTAATCTTCTGCATACGTACGATATTATCAACATACTTGATATCTATCCCGTACTGTTCGTCACCTATATTTATGACAATATACTGAGTGGTATCATACTCATTGTTTATTAAACTAACATCTTCCATTTTGGCCCCTCCTATATAAGACAATTAGCATCGATGATAAGTGCAACCTCGCCATCGCCGAGAATTGTAGCACCACTTATCAAACGGCTTGTGCAGTTAATATATTTACCCAGAGATTTGATAACGATCTCCTGCTGTCCTATAAGTTCATCAACAACCAGGCCTGCGTACTGATCGCCTTTCTTAACAATGACCACGATCATGCGGTCCTTCTTTTCTTCGGAAACCTCAAGGCCCAGAACCTCATGAAGCCTTACCAGAGGTATAACATTACCTCTTAAATTGATAACTTCCTTAGCCTCAACATACTTGATCTCCTCTTCGCTGATATCTTCAATAGTATCTATGGATCCAAGTGAGATAGCATATTTCTCTTCTCCTACAACAACCATCAATGCCTGAATGATAGCCAGAGTAAGCGGAAGTCTTATCGAGAATGTGGAACCTTCTCCAAGCTTCGTCTTAACACTTACATCACCGCCAAGAGCTTCAATCTTTGACTTTACAACATCCAGTCCTACTCCACGACCCGATACATCGGACACAACCTTGGCTGTAGAAAAACTTGGCAGGAACAGAAGATCTATTATCTCCTTGCTGCTCATTGTCTCACCTTGTTCAGGAGTTATCGTTCCACGGTCAATAGCTTTCTTCTTAACCGCTTCAACGTCTATACCGTTACCATCATCCTTAACTTCGATGACAACATTATTACCATCCTGATATGCGTCAAGAAAGATTGAACCGACGGGATTCTTACCTCTTGCAACACGTTCCTCTGTGGATTCAAGACCATGGTCGGCCGAATTACGGAGCATATGCATAAGAGGATCGCCGATCTCATCAACCACTGTACGATCAAGTTCCGTATCCTCACCTGACATATACAGTTCCATCTTCTTGTTGAGCTTCTTACTGAGATCCCTGATCATTCTGGGGAACTTGGTAGTAATGCTCTCAATGGGAACCATTCGAACCTTCATAACCGACTCATGAAGATTGGTCGTTACACTCTCCAGATATTCTATCTGCTCGTTGAAGTTGGAATTGTTACCTATCTGACCGGCGGCACTGTATGATACGATAGAATTCTTGGCAATGATCAACTCACTGACAAGATTCATAAGTACATCCAACTTCTCGATATCAACTCTTACAGTCCTGTTGACAACAGGCTTATTTGCCTGTGTCTTCTTGGCGGGCGCGGTTCCTGAGCTCTGAGCGGCAGGGGTAGGTGAAGCGGCGGCTGCAGGTGCTGGTTTGGTTTCCTCCTGTGCAGGCTGTTCCTTTTCGGGTTCAGGCTCTGCCTCAGCCTGTTTTGCTTCGTTCTCACTCTCTAATACTTCTTCTATCTCAAGCTTCTCTCCGATAACCTTCTCAATCTCTGAAACGCTCATGATAGCAGCTTCGATCTTATCATAAGGTTCCTCACTGACAACATACAGGCTGAAATCAAAATCAAACTTCTCATCTTCTATATCCTGTGTTGAAGGTTCGGAAATTATAATCTCTCCAAGCTCCTCTAAGGCTTTGAATACAAGAAATGCTCTTGCAGCCTTAAGAATACATGATTCCTGAATAAATACGGTACATCCGTAAATCTTCATCTTCTTCTCTTCGGCTTCTTTGATCGCATTTATCTCGTGTTCCTGAAGCTTTATATTCTTCCACTTCTTCTCGCTGTTATCTCCATTGTCCCCATCAGCTTTTGTGGCTTTCTCGGCTGCTTTGGTAGGTTCCTCCGATGCGCTGTCTGCCGGAGCTGCTCCGGTTCCTTCATCAAGACATTTCTGCAATGCCTTAATTATTGCGGCATTATCATTCGTTCCTTCGTCCTGAGTCTCCTGAATGGTATTCTTATACTCCTCAAGCGCATCCAGAGTCTGGAACAGAACATCAACCAACTGGCTGGTGACCTTCATCTTACCATTTCTGATCTCTGAGAATACATTCTCCATATCGTGAGTAAGAGCTTGCATTCTCTTGTAGCCCATTGTACCGGCCATTCCCTTAAGGGAGTGTGCCGCACGGAATATCTCATTTATGGTATCCTCGTTCTCGGGTTCGTTCTCCAGAATCATGAGCTGGTCGCTCAGACTCTGCAGATGTTCATTCGTTTCATCAAGAAAGATTTCCAAATACTGATTAACATCCATGGCTATATTACCCCCACGTTCTTAATAATTTGATCTGCTACCTTTGAAAGCGGTACCACGTCATCGGCCAGACCGCCGTCAACAATACTGCGCGGCATTCCGTATACGGTGCAGCTTTCTTCATCCTGCGCTATTACACGCACTTTTTGTTTCTTCTTTAATTCTACAATACCGGCCGTACCATCACAGCCCATCCCGGTAAGTACTACACAGACAACTTCATCATAGCCTGAATCCACAAGGGATTCATACATATAATTCGCACATGGCTTGACGCCTTCTCTTGTCGGTTCATCAGTAAGATGAAGCTTCATGCTTCCGGCAGACTTCCCTGCCTTAAGATGCACACCTCCGGGAGCAATATAAACATTCCCGTTGGAAATAGCCTCACCTTCTTTGGCCTCCCGCACATTAATATCGCTCAATTCGTTAAGGCGGCTTGCCAGTGATGCAGTAAAGCCCTTCGGCATATGCTGGACTAAAAGAACAGGTGCCTTAAGGTTCTTGGGAAGCTTGGGAATGACTTCCTGCAGTGCCTTCGGTCCCCCGGTTGAAGAAGCTATGGCCACTATCTTCCTTCCGGGAACTTTAGGAAGGTTGGCCAATCTGGCAGCTATATCATCCCTTTTCGGTTCAGCTTTGGCATCTGAAACACCACCCGCACGTGATGTTGTTTTCTGCCCTGTGAACATCCCCGGTTTGGTATGAAAATTGACATCATACCTCGAAACAAAGGTCGTACCCTTACGCTCCGTCAGTGCGTTCTGCCCTGCCCTTGCCATATAATTGCTGTTTGCCTTGGTAACAACATCCAGCAGTTCAAGGAACCTCTTCTTGAATTCGTCATGCCTTGCATCAGCAACGTTCTCAGGCTTCTTGATAAAATCAACAGCTCCAAGTTCAAGCGCCTCTATTGTTTCCTTTGCGCCTTCTCCGGTGGTTGTACTTGCCATAAGAACATTGGCATAGACTTTGCTTTTCTGCATTTCTCGGAGCAATTCAAGGCCGGTCATCTTGGGCATATATACATCCAAAACAACTGCGTCATAGGCCTTCGCGCACAACTTCTTAAACCCGTCCGCTCCGTCAATTGCATATTCGGCCACTTCAAATCTGTCGTCTGAATTTATTATATCACAGAGTACCCTTCTCATAAGTGCAGAGTCATCTATGATAAGTATTTTCTTTTTCATTTTTATCCCTTCTCTCTGCGTCTTATTTTTCTTTCTTCTTCGAAAATAAACTTGATAATGCTCTCGCGCTCATCATTCATTATATTAACGAACTGTATCCGGTGCTCATAGGACCCGGGTCTGCTGGCCAGTTCCTCGGAGTAGAGTACCCTGCCCAAAAGCTTATATTCGGTAAGCTTGCCGTTAACAAACAAAGAGAAAGCAAATTGGATGTTACTACCCTTTGGATACTGCGCTCTTGATATAAATCGTGCTCCCCCACCGCTTATATCAACCATCGTACCATTGCTGAAGGTTATATCGGTATCAAGAAAATGCACCTGTTCGTGCGATGCCTGCTGTCCTTCTTCAGCAGACACATTCCTTGCTTTCATATCAAGCACACAGTTAAGACGGTAATACTCCCGCCTCTGATACTTCCTTATATCAGTAGTAAGTTCCATTACCAGAACAAAAATATTATCTGATTTATATCTGTCTATCACCCTTGCAAGGCATTGATACAGACCAGACTGTGTATAAAAGCATATATTATACTCGCCGTCCACAGGAAGCAGAACGATCTTGCCCTGTTCCATCGGCATTGCTATCTTGATCTGATCTTCCGAAACAATGTCATATACCTGACTTCTGTAGTTCTTTTTTTCTGTCAGTTCATTTCTGTTCTTTGAATTGTCAATAGACTCCAGTTCGAGCTTGTCACCCAGCTTAACATACTTTGATAGCATTTTCCCTCTCCCTTTTCTTATTTACTGCTGCCACTCCCTGTTCTTTATCCCTCTGACCATATTGGCAAAAAAACCGGTCATTCCATGTTTCTTGAAGCTTGTTTCCGCCGCATTGTTTGTAAGCGTATATGCCAGATTCTCAAATGCCCGTGCGCTCTTTGCATTCGGATTATCAATAGATATCGGCGTCTGCTGCATTACTGCCTTTACCAGCTGTGAATCCTCCGGAACATAACCAAGATACCTTATCGGTATCTTTAAATACCTGCTGACAACCGCATTTAGTTTATTATACAGCTGCTGCCCCTCTTCCGGACTCTTTACCTTATTTGCTATAACTTTTATCGTAGTCATTTCCCGGTTAAACCTCACATGCCGGTTGAGCGCCTTAAGCAGCGAATATGAATCCGTTATGGATGTCGGCTCCGGCGTTGTGACTAACAGTACCTCACCGCTGGCTACCAGAAACTCTATGACTGCATCGGATATTCCTGCGCCGGTATCTATTATTACAACATCTGCAAGCATATCAAGCTCAGCCAGATTCTGTATCAGATAATTGATATAGTCACGTCCAAGGTTGGTAAGGCCTGCAATTCCCGAACCTCCCGAAATGAAACCAATATCCATCGGACCGGCTGTTATTATCTCCCTTATGTTCTTGCCCTGATAAATAAGATCGCCAAGATTGTGTTTTGGTATAGCTCCAAACATTACCTCAATGTTAGCCAGACCAAAATCCGCATCGAAGATTATCACCCTCTGTCCGAGCCGTCGCAACTGAACAGCAAGGTTTATCGATACATTCGACTTACCCACTCCGCCTTTTCCACTTGTAACG
>JAFXVI010000046.1 GCA_017524595.1 Lachnospiraceae bacterium
CCCTGTACTCAAACAGTGCACCGGTATTTCTGTTATTGTTATAATAACCCTTAAGTTCTGTCCCCGTAACATGCGAACCTGTAAGCTTTAGATTTATGTAATTGTCAAATAACGAAAACGACAGATCGGAATATAAGGCCCCGAACAACTCCATCCTTGACAGTTGGAGCAGAACGTTATCCTCACGCTCTATTATCTGCACTGCACCCTCACTGTCCTTCTTATCATTAACAAGGGCCTTTGTGAACTCGTATATTCTTGCATCAAAATCCTTCGGGAACACCCATGCGGCGTCCACACGGTTATCTGTAAGCGCTTCTTCTGCTTCCCTGCTGTTTTCATATACGCCAAACAGGAACACAGAGGGCTTATTCATAAGCTCGTCTATTATCCTGCCCGCGTCATCTGAACCTTCATTCACAAGCGCGATCCTTACTATACCGCTCTCCCTCTCCGATACAAGCTTAAGACCGAATACCATAACAGGAATAAGACACAGTATAATAATAAAGCTTGGCTTCTTAAGAATTCTTTTATTCAGCAGAATGAACAGCCTGCCGTAACTACTTCTCATGTTTAAGCCTCCTGTCCATTATGATCACCGCTGCAGCCAGAAACAGAACTGTATATATGAGCATTCTTAAGAGCGTACCATGTCCGTCATTTACAAGCATGATATCAGCCAGATATCTGTATGAAAGTCCGGCAGGCTGGTACATGGCTGATTTTCTTATGATTTCCGGGAAAAATGACAAAGGATAAAGACATCCGCCCAGATAAGCGAATACGACTGCGCATATAAACTGAAGGCTCACTCCCGCGATAAAATTATCTGCAGCCATAAACAGCATATACTGTGCTGCTGCAAACATTATCACAATAGGTATATACCCGAGAACAAAGAAACGGTAATCTTCAAAATATCCCTGTTCCCATTCGGCGACCGAAATACCTGATCTGTGTATAGCATACACTATCCCGCTCATCAGGGGAATGATACAGATAAGCATCATGAAAAGATATGACAGATACTCACAAAGCATCTGAAATACCAGACCCATACCGCGCGAGCGAAGCACCGCGTTAAGAGACAGTTCGCGGTGTGTATATACAGGCGAATAAGTGATCCCGAACAGCATCACAAGAAATACTGTCAAGCCGCAGATATAGCCTGCTGCCGAAGATACCGTATTGCCTGTATCAATAAACTGCATCGGAGCAAACAGGTTGTCGCGCCTCATTACTAGGTTTACATAAAACAGATTGATCTCATTGATCGCCGTTCCTGTCTGATCAGTCATTGAGTTATCTGTCATATACCTCTGGAGTCCGTATATGGAATTCTGTGTTTCAAGAAGATAACCGGATATCTGATCCATGAACTCAATAACAAGCTGTGTCATGAGATCTTCGGATGAGTCCGTAGTGACCAAAGTTATCTGCTTATTCTCGCCTGTCATGACAGATCGGACGAAACCTTCGGGAATTACAGCATAACCTGACAAAGTGCCGTCCCTTGTCATCTTCACGGCTTCCTCTTCTTCAAGTTCAATGATCTCAACCGCAAATCTGGAAGAATCAAAATGCTTCATGGCGGCAAGACCTATCTGAAAAAACTCGTCATTGATATCCCCTACAACACCGAGCTTAAGCGGCTCCTGCGGATCTGTTATGTTGCCTATCCTCTTCATCATAATAAACAGAAGAAACAGACACACCGAAATGATCAGGACCGTCATGATGACAACCGGCAGGGCTTTAGCAGCCCTTTTAATTTGTAAACGTAAATATGTAAATGCTTTTCCCATTATCGTAAGATCAGAAATTCCTTATAAGCTTCGCTACATCACCATCATAACTGTACGGCATTGCCACGCCTCTCTTTAAAATGTACCATTTATCACACAGTTTAAGTTCTTCTTCATCATGCGTCGCAAGAAGGATGGCTCCCCCGTTTCTCTTATAAGCCCTTAGATACCCCTGAATGCTCTCCTTACAGATAAGATCCAGAGCCGCAGAAGGTTCGTCAAGTATGAGAAGCTTCGGATGATTGGCAACAGCACAGCCTATCGAAAGCCTCTTCTTCATTCCGCCTGACATCTTCCTCACAGGTACATTGATGTATTCGTCGATCCCCAAAAGTTTCAGCGTACCCCTTTCTAGCTCTCTTTCAAGCTCCTTTGGCTTATAAAAGATCAGAAGGTTATCCCTTGCGGAAAGCTCTTCAACAAGTGGAGTCCCCTGCGGAACATAGCCTATTATCTGTGATCGGAGCCTGCGGTCTTTAAAAACATCCCTGTCGTCACAGAGAAACCTCCCCGAAGACGCCTTCCTTATACCCGCAAGCACGGACAAAAGTGTGGATTTACCACATCCGTTACCGCCCAATATACCCACACAGGTTCCACTCTCTGCCAATACAGACACGTCTCTGAGCACCCTTTTCCTGCCATAATTCTTCGAAATATGTTCAAGTTCGATCTTCATATACTATCCTCATCCGTTATTAAGAAAAGTTACTCTCATCTTTAAAAAATCATAACAGCAGATCAACATATTCTATATAGTCAGCTGCGCGTTCTATATAATCAATGTATTTTGTTATGCTTTCAGGCACACCAGCCCCCTTGAGGTTATTTTCCACCCTGTCAAAATCAGCCGCCTGCAGATATCCCTTAAGGTCGGTAAGCTTCTCTACCATGACCGCATCCGCCGGAAGCGTTATCCTTGAGCCTCCCGTCCTTCTGTACGAATATGTACATATTATCGGCTCTGCCTTGCTGTCTGCCAGCTTGAGCTCCACATCATAGGCACCGGTATCGGGTGATTCCACTTTAAATACCGCAAGATAATCTTTGACGAATTCAAACGCCGGATCATCCGCTCCAAGCGCATCCGTTATATCTCCTGCCGATACCGATATCTGTCCGCTCAACTTCTGCGATTCAAAGGCCTTATGATCAAAGGAATTCAGTGTAAGGCCTATGGAATCCATGTCGGAAAAACTAAGTGTAAAATCTCCCGAATAATGACTACCGGCCTTCTTGCCGCTTCCTTCTATATTAAACTCCCTGTTGTAGTCTTCCGGTCCACCGCTTACATACAGCTGCGCTCCGAATTCCCTGCCTTTTATCGTCCTTCCGTATTTTATCTTATACTGAGAATAATCATTCAGATCGATCTCCCTGCAGATGATTTTTCCACGACTGTCAACATAAACCTTCATCTCAACATCCGGACAGGAAGCGGCAAAACCCTCAAACACGTAAAGACTATCAATAAATGCGTCCCATGCATCATCGCCGTCATATCCGCCCGCCTCAGCCTTCTTTACTATGATCTCCTTAACATCCTCATCCTCCTTTAAGGTGTCGCGAAGAACTCCTGTCAGCTTCATCATCTCCCTGTATCCCGGTTTGACCGTAAGAATCCAGCATTTCTGACCGATGCCTCCAATTTCAAGCGTCTCCCTGCCCGATCTGCTTACATCCTCAATATTATCAAAGACAATATCCGAATACTTATTCATTATACGGCTCATTCTGGCAGCTTCCGGAAGTGAGGTTATGATCGATCTGTAATCCTTTATCTTACCGGCGTTACCCTTGGGCATAGCCGGGGCATAATTCCCTATCAGTTTCCTGGCATCATCAAGCGCGCTTTTATTAAAAGCAACATAGTCATCGCTAAGTTCCGGTATCCTTATATACAGCAGATTTTCATCATCACTTACAGTATTAAGGGTAAGTATCTGCTTATCCCGAAGACTCACCGTTGTATTTGTGCTTCCCACATTGTCATATATGGTAGACTTCCTGTATATTCCGATATCGCTTAAGAAACCAAGATCTCCGGTTCCAAACGCATCGGAAACGGGGTTCAGAATATTCTCTGACAACTTAAGGTTAATCGATTCTTCTGACCCGATCAGACCGCCGTTATCAGCCCCGATACCGCATGTCTTGTACCATCCGCTTATAAGCCCGATATTTTTGACTGCATTCTTCTTCTCCACATATCTGTAATAGTCGACCGGTTTATAGAAGATACGCTTAAAAGTATTGGTATTACAGAAGCACAGGATGAATACTATCAATGCTGCCACTACAGCCCCTGCTATATAGTATTTCTTCTTTCCCGGCCGATCCTGTTCTTCATACGGACTAAAGTATTTATCATAATCTACATCATATCCGTCTGTACCCGCATCTTCTATCCTCATTCCGCACTTATGGCAGAACATGGCATCTTTTTTAAGCTCGGAACCGCATTTGATACATCTCATTTACTATCCTCCCCTGCAGTTTCTTCATCAGCCACTTCATCATCGTCCCAGTCTGGATGCTCAGATAAAACCTGACGA
>JAFXVI010000047.1 GCA_017524595.1 Lachnospiraceae bacterium
ACAGTAATTACAGTCAGCGTGTATATACGGAAAGTGCGTTCTGCCTTGCCGAGAGCTACTATTTCCTCGGTGATTATGACCGTGCGGTATCAATGTATTATCACTGCAATCTGGATTTTATTGAAGATGAGAATGATTTTTACATACATATAGGTCATGCGCTCTTAGATGCCAGGATGAAGCATTACGAGAAGGAGTTAAGGACATATTACAGGGGATGTCTTGACCGTTCCTATGCAATGAACCATATGCGCGAGATCGAGAGGGCAGCAGCTGAGGTGGCCGGTGAATTTGAGGGCTATGAGGAAACCTGTCTGGTGGTCGGACATAAGAAGTACAATGAGCATCTTATGGCGCTTCCGATGAAGTCCGAGGATATAGATGAGATACTGATAGTAGAAGCGGATAAGAAGGATGCGGTAGAGATCGCCAAAAACAGATATCATGATATACGCCTTGTAGGGCCTGCTTATCTTAAGAATTCGGACAGCATATCACTTAATGCATCGATATCAAAAGCACTTGAACTGTTCATGGCGGGAGAGTACCAGAAAGCTTATGAACTCTATTACAGGCTGTCTGAATCACTGGATCCCGAATCGGATTATGCAACATGGGTCAACTTTCAGCTGGGTAAGATATACTGTATATGTAACGATGCGCACAGTTCCTATGATGCGCTTACCCGCTGTAAACCCGGGAAGTTTGGCGTTGTATACAGACAGGCCGATTTTTTTGTACTGTATACGCACGTTAAAATCCTGTGTGATGATTTTGAGAGTGATGAAAGGTTCAGAAAGCTTATAAGAGGCAAGTATGATAACTATTATGCGCGTTATGACCAGGAGTATGTAAAGCTTCGCAAGAACCCCAAAGTCATGAGCAGGTTCAAAAGGTACGAAAAAGAGTGCTATAACGCTGCAAAAAATGAATTTGCAGACCAGATGCAGCCGGTTACAAGAGAAAAAGCTCGCGTAAGACAGGAGAACGGGCTGCTTGCAGGCATATCAAAGTATTTCAAGGAGTAACAGGAGGGAATATGAGCGGATTTGATGTTAACAGGATATTTGATCCGGCGTTCTACTCACAGAATTGCGTATTACCGCATTCTGATCATCTGTTTTATAAGAATGTGAGCGAATGCCTCAATAAGAGGAGCAGCTTTACAAAGAGCTTAAACGGTGTGTGGAAGTTCCGTTATTCCACTGACTTATCCGAGGCGCCGGGGGATTTTATGCTTCCTGAGCATGACTGCAGCGGATGGGATGATATAAGGGTACCGGGTCATATACAGATGCAGGGCTTTGGGAAACCCCAGTATGTGAACAGCCAGTATCCCTGGGACGGTCACGAGGAATTCCTTATAGGTGAAGTTCCTAGGAAATATAATGCATATGCTTCGTATGTAACATATTTCACGATCCCCGAAACGATCAAGCGGGATAACATACGCATCGCGTTCGGAGGCGTGGAATCGGGGTATGCAGTATGGCTTAACGGTAATTATGTGGGATACAGTGAAGACAGTTTTGATCTGCATGAGTTTGATCTTAGTGAGTACATTACGGAAGGGCGCAACAAACTGGCGGTCCAGGTTTATAAATGGACATCGGGTTCTGTTACGGAGGATCAGGATTTTTTCAGGTTCTTTGGTATATTCCGTGATGTATATTTGTATACGCTGCCGGCAGATCACATAGATGATGTAAGGGTGTTGACTGAGCTTGACTCAGGCTATGACAAGGCGAACGTTTCAATAAGGCTTAAGG
The DNA here is from genome assembly GCA_017524595.1 of Lachnospiraceae bacterium. Taxonomy (GTDB): domain Bacteria; phylum Bacillota; class Clostridia; order Lachnospirales; family Lachnospiraceae; genus UBA2868. The sequence continues at coordinate 1,770 of JAFXVI010000047.1, forward strand.
GCAGTGGAAGCTTTAAGGTACGCTTAAGTCTCATGAAGCCTATAATCAGAGGATTCAATGATCCCCTTAATATATATTCGGAGGATGAACTCATCCTTACCAGATCGGCGGTACTTGACGGAGAAGTTACCGTAAACATGGAGGTTGATCTTCCGAAGCTTTGGAGTGCTGAGAAACCGTATCTGTATCCTCTTCTGATAGAGGTTCCGGAACCGGATGGAGTACCGGTACAGGTCATTCCGCTTAAGATAGGCATCCGCGAGTTCAAGATACGTAACGGCATAATGGAATTAAACGGCAGGCGCATCGTATTTAACGGAGTAAACCGCCATGAATTCAACTGCAGTAGCGGAAGAGTTCCGGATTACATGGATATGGTAACTGACATCACGACGATGAAGGCTAATAATATCAATGCGATAAGGACCAGCCATTATCCGAATGATCCGAGGTTTTACGAGCTGTGTGATGAGCTGGGGATTTATGTCATTGCCGAGAACAACATGGAGACCCATGGCGCATGGGATCCGCTGTTTTTCGGTGAAATAACAAAAGATGATGTTGTTCCCGGGGATAAAGAGGAATGGGAAGCTTCTCTTGTTTCAAGGATAGATTCGTTGTATGAACATAATAAAAATCATCCGTCAGTCCTTATATGGTCGCTGGGGAACGAATCCTACGGCGGCAGTGTCATCCATAATATGTCTAGGCACCTTAAGGAGCTTGATCCGACAAGGCCTATTCATTATGAAGGGATCTTCCATGACAGGAGATATAATGATACTTCCGATATAGAGAGCCAGATGTATACGCCGGCATCA
>JAFXVI010000008.1 GCA_017524595.1 Lachnospiraceae bacterium
ATAGATATGGAATACATAAGTTGGGGCAAAATCATCTGTAGTAAGGGTTGATGGAATAAAACAGCTGAATCGATGATTTGGCTGTGGTGTGATAAAAGGATGGAAATGGATAAACTACGATTTGCAGTAGCGGAAAAGTTCATAAGTATTAATGGCGAGGCGAGGCGTGCCGGAGAACTGAGTGTATTTATCCGCTTCAGAGGCTGTAATCTCAGATGCAATTACTGCGATACGCTTTGGGCGTGTGATGAGGTGAAGCAGGAAGAAAACTGTACGAATACGGGTGCTGAGTGCGGTGATGGAAGAACGGCACAAAAAATGAGTTGTGTACGTGATGAGAATACAGCACGTGATCCGGGTGATATGTGCGGTGATGGAAAAACAACGCATGATATGAACACGGAGTACATGACAGCGGAGGAGATATACGGATATATCAAGTCATCCGGCGTGAAGAATGTAACGCTGACCGGTGGCGAACCGATGATACAGAAGAATATTGCAGAGCTTCTCGAACTGCTTTCAGAAGATAAAAACTTACGGACGGAGATTGAGACAAACGGTGCGGTCCCGCTGGAAGAGTATTACGGGAAAATGCCGGATAACATCAGTTTTACTGTGGACTATAAATGTCCGGGCAGCGGGATGGAAAAGGCGATGCACCTTCAGAACTTTGAGAAGATCAGAAGCTGTGATACAGTGAAGTTCGTTGTATCGGACAGAACTGATCTTGAGAAGATGTGCGAGGTAATAAGTGAATACGGACTGACAGAGAAATGTACGGTTTATGTAAGTGCTGTATTTGGAAGGATAGAGCCGCGGGAGATCGTGGACTATATGATAGAAAACAAGCTAAATGACGTCAGGCTTCAGCTGCAGATCCATAAATATGTCTGGGATCCGCAGGCCAGGGGTGTGTGATGTATAGGCATGTTTGAAATCAGTTGATCAGGGGCGTAAGGCATATTAACGATTGGGAAAACCGGATGAGCCTAAATAAGCGGGGCTTGTAATATAAAAAAGAGATATATTCTGACAGGTCAGAATAATAGAAAAAGGCAGGAGAAAATAAAAAATGGCAGTAGATAAGGAAAAGATAAAAGAGCATGTTAGAGGAATACTTCTTGCGATCGGAGAAGATCCGGACAGGGATGGACTTCGCGAGACGCCGGACAGGGTTGCGAGGATGTATGAAGAGGTATTTGCGGGTATTTCATATACAAATGATGAGATTGCGGAAATGTTCAGCAAGACCTTCGAGGCTCCGACGACAAGAAGCAGAAATGATATAGTGTTGTTAAAGGATATAGAGGCCTTCAGTTACTGCGAACATCATATCGCGCTTATGTATGATATGAAGATTTCGGTGGCATATATCCCACGTGACAGGGTTATCGGACTCAGCAAGATAGTAAGGATAGTTGATATGGTCACAAGACGTCTTCAGCTCCAGGAGAGGATAGGTTCGGATATCGCCGAGGTTATGGAGAAGGCGACGGGGTCACCGGATGTTGCGGTCATCATCGAGGCAAAGCACAGCTGCGTAACGGCAAGAGGTATCAAGAACAGGGCGTCAGGTACATACACAACAACGATGAGAGGTGTATTTGATGAGGAGCCTGAGGTCAGAGACCGACTGCTTATGATGATGAGATAGTCCGTACTGATGCACATAAACAAACGGACATCCGGCTGTATTTATGCGGATGGATGATGAGTTGTTTATGTTTGATATATGAATGTGATTTGTGGTTCGTGTGTGGTGGTCATGAATAAGGAGGAAAGATATGAAGAATAAAGATGCGGCTCTTGTAGTGCTCAGCGGTGGTCAGGACAGTACAACCTGCCTGCTGTGGGCTTTAAAGAAGTATAAGACTGTTGAAGCGGTTTCATTTGATTATAATCAGAGACATAAGAAGGAGCTTGAATGTGCAGCTAAAATATGTGAAAAGTTCGGTGTGAGACAGAAGATAATGGATATGTCACTTCTGTCGGAGCTTGCACCGAATTCGCTTACAAGAGCAGAGATAAAGGTTGATGAGGAAGCGCCGGAGAGTGGAACGCCGAATTCATTTGTTGAGGGAAGAAATCTGCTTTTCCTCACCTATGCGGCAATCTATGCAAAGGGGCTGGGAATAAATGATATCATTACGGGCGTTTCACAGAGCGATTTTTCGGGATATCCCGATTGCAGAAATGTATTTATCAAGTCACTAAATGCTACACTTAATCTGGCTATGGATTATGAGTTTGAGATCATTACTCCACTGATGTGGATAGATAAGGAAGAAACCTGGGAGCTGGCTGACAGTCTCGGCGGGCTTTCTGTAATAAAGGACATGACACTGACCTGTTATAATGGTATAATGGGAGAAGGATGTGGTAATTGTCCGGCGTGCAAGCTTCGTAAAAGGGGATATGAGAGGTATATGGCACGCAGGTCATCTGACTGAAAGCTTTTTTATGATTGTTAGGGAAGACGGATGCGAAACCGGTAAGTAAGAGAATTGACAGTAGTACGGAAATACCGGTATGTATCAAAATGAACAGGTGGTTTTTTAGGGAGAAAAAGTATGAAGAAGATGTTGTTTCTGGTCAATCCGAAGGCCGGAAAGAAGGTAGTAAAGAATAAGATATTTGAGATGATAACCATATTTACGAAGGCCGGTTATCATGTGGAATTTCATCCGACTCTTGATGCAAATGATGCGGCTCTCTGCGCTGAAAGACTGGGGGCTAATTACGATATGATCGTCTGCGCAGGCGGTGACGGTACCCTTGATAATACTGTTACGGGTCTGATGAAGCTGAAGGAGAAGGGCATCACCGTGCCGCTTGGTTATATTCCATGCGGATCGACAAATGATTTCGGAAAGAGTCTGAAGCTTAAGAAGGATCCGGTTAAGGCTGCAAGAGATATTGTCAGAGGAACAGAGTGCCCTATCGATGTGGGAGTGCTGGGCGGACAGAACTTCATATATGTTGCGGCATTTGGAATCTTTACTGATATTTCGTATTCATCTCCTCAGAAGCTGAAGAACAGACTTGGCCACAGCGCTTATATTATTGAGGCGTTTAAGGAACTTTCAAGAATTGAGCCGGTTAAGCTTGTTGCAAGGCTTGATAATAAGGTGATCAAGGGCGAGTTCCTTTACGGTCAGATAACGAATTCGCTTTCGGTTGGCGGCTTTAAGCTTATCGGGCCGAGGGATGTTTCCTTCTGCGATGGTGAGTTTGAGTGCCTATTTATCAAGAAGCCGAGGAGTCCGTTTGAGCTTGCCAAGATACTTAAGTCCATCGCA
>JAFXVI010000048.1 GCA_017524595.1 Lachnospiraceae bacterium
CGGAACCACTTATAAAAGGGCTTTTGGAGTATGGCGGATATTTTATAGAAGCTGATCTTCCTTCGCCCCTTATGGGATATCCGGGAGCACTCGATCTTGATCTTACCGGCGAGGCGGGTGATTTTGAAAAGATCCTTGCAAAGGTTGAGGATGCTGTTGTAAAAGAAGGTGGTGCGGGAAGGTTCGGTACCTGGGCTTATTCTTATGGATATACGGTTTCGGCAGGTCTAGCAGAGCATGCAAGAAATGTCATTCTTGGAGAGAGCAGGCTTACCGATATCAATGACCTGTCCAAGGCATACGGGATATTTTCGCCAAAGGCTGAATGGAACGGTTCCGGTTATATAGATGCTTCGACAGGAGAGAAGCTTGATAATGTATTCCTTGTATATCAGGATACATACATAATGAGTGATCCCGGTTATTACGTTGGAGCAACCAAGGTCAAGGTTCCCGAAGAATATTTTACGATCCAGTAAAGGCACTTGAATGGATAAGTTAAGGATTGATAAAAACAGAGAATACAGCCGCAAAAGACACAGTATGATAGTACCGCTCATACTGGTTTTTGTGTTTATGGCCGTTATGGTGATCTATACTTCAAGGCTTATGTACAATGTTGCGGTATCCAATTCTAATACAGTCATTGAAGACCGGATGTTAAACATTTCATCGATGATCGAGAATCATTTGAATACTGCCGAGAACGTGCTGCATGTTACTGCGGACTCGGTGTACCATATGCTCATAAGCGGTTCCACTCCGGCAAGGATACATGAATTCCTCGTGGAAGAGACCAATAACGTGGCTGAACAGTTTGATGAGAACTATACGGGGATATACGGATATATCATGAGCAGATATATGGACGGTCTTAACTGGGAGCCACCACAGGGATATGATCCGAAGACCCGGGGATGGTATACCATAGCCATGCAAAATGACGGCGACGTTGTATTTGTACCACCATACATCGATGCTCAAACAGGAAATATGATCATATCAGTAAGCAGGATGCTGCCCGACAGGCAGAATGTCATTTCGCTTGATGTCCAGCTTAAGGGCATACAGTCGATGATGAACGAATTGACATTAAACGGGAAAGGATACGGCTTTGTCGTTGATGATACAGGTCTTATCATAGCTCATAGGAATGAAAGCAAGAAAGGGACAAAGATAAACGATACCGCAGAGGGTGAAGAATACTTAAATGCAATAAAGAAAGCGGGTTCCGGCAGCTTCTCATATGTATGTGACGGTCAGAAGAGCACAGTTTTTGTCAATGAGATAATGAACCGGTGGTATGTTGTTATGGTTGTAAGCGACAGTGAGCTTTATGAGGAAGTCAGAAGCCAAATAGTCGTTACCATTCTCATCTGTACCACTATATTCATTATGATCGCCGCTTTTTATTATATAGGGTATAAGAACGAACAGAATTATACCAAGAACATGGAAGAATTAAGGCTCGAGGAACAGAAGACATCGTATGAGAGGAAGGTGCTCGAGCTTGAAAAGGATGCCGCAAATGCGTCCAATAAGGCAAAGAGTGATTTTCTAGCAAATATGTCCCATGAGATAAGGACGCCGATGAATGCCATCATCGGTATGGATGAGATGATACTCCGCAGCTCTCCTGGTGAGCCGATCAGGAAATATGCGCTTGATATCCAGAGTGCCGGAAAGACCCTGTTGTCCATAATCAACGATATCCTTGATCTTAGCAAGATAGAATCGGGAAAGATGGAGCTTGTTCCTGTCAAGTACGGATTTTCCTCGGTTATGAACGATGTGGTAAACATGACCAGAAATAAGGCTTATGAGAAGGGGCTTGATTACAAACTGAACGTTTCAAGTGATATACCGTCTGTTCTTATGGGTGATGAGATAAGGATAAGGCAGATCATGCTTAATCTTATCAACAATGCGATCAAGTATACCAACGAGGGAAGCGTGGGTGTGGATGTATCCTTTGACCATGACGAGAACATGCTTAAGTTTGTTGTTACGGATACAGGCATTGGCATACGCAATGAGGATCTTGGCAAGCTGTTTGATTCATTCCAGAGACTGGAAGAGGACAGGAATAGAAATATTGAAGGAACGGGACTGGGACTTAACATTACGATGCGCCTTGTGAAGATGATGGACGGAAGCATTGGTGTGAGCTCTAAATACGGTGAGGGGACGACTTTTACGGCTGAAGTGGTCCAGGAGATCATTGATGATACTCCTATAGGTGATTTTGCCACCAATCTTGCAAGGATTCAAGATAATGACAGGGAGGAATTTGTACCATCATTGATAGCACCTGAAGCAAGAGTTCTCATCGTTGATGATAACGAGATGAACCTTGAAGTTATCTCGGACCTGCTTTCTGATACTATGATACAGATAACTACAGCCCTCTCTGGTGCCGAGTGTATAGAACGCCTTAAGGAAGGCGGATATGACGTGATCCTCCTTGACCAGATGATGCCGGTAATGTCAGGTACACAGACGCTTGCCGTCATAAAGGAAGAACATCTGGCCGATGATACGCCCATAATAGCTCTTACTGCGGATGCCATAGTCGGAGCGCGGGATACATATCTTAAGGAAGGCTTCACCGATTACTTAAGCAAACCTGTAATGTATAAGGATTTAGAAGAAGCGCTGCTTAAGTATATAGATAAAAAGCTGATTCTGACGGAAGAAGTTTCCGGGTATATTAAGAGTAAAGATAAGAAGGAA
>JAFXVI010000049.1 GCA_017524595.1 Lachnospiraceae bacterium
CAATAGAGACCACAAGCGATTTGGACGGCGATACATTGTCGGATGTTGAAAAAGACGCCATCGGTGAAGTGGCCAATATAAGCATGGGAACATCCGCTACAACTCTCTATTCCCTTGTTAATCAGAAGGTCAACATCACGACACCGGTCGTTTCACTCAGGAACTGGGACGATCTTTCGTCGGAGAAACAGGATCCCGCTATACTGATACAGATCAGGTATACAAAGGGACTGGATGGTTCCAACATACTTATCCTTAAAGAAAATGATGTGAAGATCATTACCGACCTTATGATGGGCGGTGACGGTACAAATACAGAAGGAGAGATCGGAGAATTACATCTCTCAGCTATATCTGAGGCCATGAACCAGATGATGGGTTCATCGGCAACGAGCCTCTCACAGATGCTTGGCAGCATGATAGATATCTCGCCTCCGCAGGCAGAGCGTATCAGCATGGAGCAGGGCGGTCTTCCGGGAGGAGATGCAGGAGATTTCCTTAAAGGCACGTTTGTAAAGATAGCGTTCAGGATGCAGATCGGAGATCTGGTAGACAGTACTATTCTCCAGTTATATCCGGTGGAATTTGCAAGAAATATCGTAGCAACATTCCTGGGTGGAGGAATACAGACACCCGAAAAGAAGCCTGAACCGGCACCTTACGAACCGCCGAAGGTTGAAGCGACAGCACCTGCACCGGAACCTCAACCGGCAGCTGCACCTCAGCCACAGCCTCAGGCAGCACCGAATATGGCTCCGCCTTATCCTAACATGGCACCGCCGTATTATGATCCTAACATGATGCCACAGTATCAGATGCCACCGATGTATCAGATGCCTCCGGTAAGCATGAATTACCAGCCGGCACAGTTTGAGCAGTTCTCAACAAATGTATCTGCTCTGCAGGGAAATGAGAACATCGGTCTGATCATGGATGTGCCGCTCGAAGTCACAGTAGAGCTTGGCAGGACCAAAAAGAACATTTCGGATATACTTGAGTTTGCACCGGGTACGATCATTGAACTCGAGAGACTGGCAGGTGAGCCGATAGATGTTCTGGTAAACGGCAAATTTGTAGCAAAAGGTGAAGTAGTTGTTATCGAAGAAAGTTTTGGTATTCGAGTAACTGAGATTATAAAATAACAGAAACAGGAGATGTAAACTATGGCAAAGAGTATTCTTATTTGTGATGATGCAGCATTTATGCGAATGATGATCAAGGATATCCTTACAAAGAACGGATATAATGTTGCAGGGGAAGCAGAGAACGGAGCTAAGGGCGTAGAGAAGTATAACGAACTTAAACCTGATCTTGTACTTATGGATATCACAATGCCGGAAATGGATGGTATCGAGGCACTTAAGGCTATTAAAGCATCAGATGCAGGTGCTAAGGTTATCATGTGTTCTGCAATGGGTCAGCAGGCTATGGTTATCGAGTCTATCCAGGCAGGCGCTAAGGACTTTATCGTTAAGCCTTTCCAGGCAGACAGAGTATTGGAAGCTGTTAAGAAAGTAGTGGGCTGATATGCTTTTGAGTTCAAGCGGCGGAGTCGATTCGGCCGTTCAGCTGATCACTGTGCTTATCATATTTATACTGGTGCTTTTTATAACCTTTTATGTCACGAAATGGATGGCGGGGTTTCAAAAGCAGCAGATGACAGGCACTAACATCAAGCTTCTTGAGACCATGAGACTCTCGCAGAGTCAGTTTATTCAGATCATAAAGGTTGGGGAACATTACCTTGCCGTTGCTGTAAGCAAAGAGCAGGTGACTTTGCTTGCCGAACTTTCTGAAGATGAGCTTAAAGATGTCGATGACAAAGCGACCGAAAAAGATTTTTCGAAGGTCTTTGCGAGGTTTAAGGACGCTGTTTTGCAAAACGGAAATGATAGCACCGCAAAAGTGCAAGACAAAGATGAAAACATATAGAAGAATAAAAAAATATATCGTTCTAATATGCCTACTGTTAATGGTGGGCATATTGTGTATATATCCCGCGATAGACGTACATGCCGAGCAGGTTATACGTGAGGAGGGGATAGGCAGTCAGCTGACTGACACAACTGAAGACAGAACGAATATAAGAGAGCCCGGGGAGACTGATGATGCCGACGAGCTCAAAGAACTGAATATAGCAAATACTGTGACTATCACATATGACAACGGTAATGGTGAGTTAAACGGAGCGTTAAGGATTCTCATAACCCTTACGCTTATCGCACTTGCTCCTATGCTCATCCTGTTAATGACGAGTTTTACCAGGATAATCATAGTTATGCATTTTACAAGGAATGCGCTAAACACCCAGACTGCACCGCCTAACCAGGTGATCATAGGACTGGCTCTGTTTTTGACATTCTTTATAATGACACCCACGATCAATACGATCAGAACCGAAGCACTCGTTCCTTTTGACGCGGGGCAGATCGATCAGGCTGAGGCTTTGCAAAGAGCAGTAAAGCCTTTGAGAGATTTCATGTATCCGCAGACTCAGATGAAGGATGTCAGGATGTTTCTCGATATAGCCCAGATCGAGTGGACGGAAGAAGACGGCGTGGATGCCATACCCAGCTCAGTACTTATCCCGAGCTTTATTGTAAGCGAATTAAGAACAGCATTTATTATCGGATTTCTGATATATGTGCCGTTCATTGTAATAGATATGGTCGTGGCATCTGCCCTTATGAGTATGGGTATGATGATGCTGCCGCCAACGACTATAAGTATGCCGTTTAAGATACTGTTATTTGTCCTGGCAGACGGCTGGAATCTTGTTATAGGTAACGTGGTAAGGACTTTCTACTGATAGATTAGTAGATCACATGCCTCTTGGCATGGACGGAGACTGATATGAGTATTGATGATGTCACAATGATCACAAGGGAAGCCTTGTATACCATATGTATAACTGCTGCACCGGTTTTACTGGTGAGCCTTATAGTGGGACTTATAGTAAGTATATTTCAGACCATAACGTCCATTCAGGAGCAGACATTGACGTTTGTTCCAAAGGTCCTGTCGATATTTGCAACACTCATCCTTCTGGGACACTGGATGATGAACAACATGGTGGGATACATGGAAAGATTATGGGCTGATTTTTCGGTTTACATAAGATGATTAATTACACTATCAATGTCAGCGATCTTGAGTACTTTCTGCTGATAATGACGCGTATCAGTATGTTCATAAGCGTGGCTCCTCTGTTTTCTCAAAGAGGGGTACCAAACAGAGTCAAGATCGGATTGTCTTTTTTTATATCGGTGCTGGTGTTTGGAACCATACACGACAGAACACCGCTTGATTACAATACTGTGTGGGGGTATGCGGCTATTGTACTTCGTGAGGGAATGGCCGGTCTGCTCATAGGCTTCGCTGCAAATATGGCCACCACCATAGTGGCTTTCGCA
>JAFXVI010000050.1 GCA_017524595.1 Lachnospiraceae bacterium
ACAGAAGTCAATTGCAAACGGTATTGATATAATCCGTATTTTCGACTGTCTTAACGACCTCCGTAACCTCGAGGCATCTGTAAAGGCTTGTAAGAAAGAGGGCGGACATGCTCAGATCGCTCTTGCATACACACTTGGTGATGCATATACAGAAGAGTACTGGATGAATATCGCTAAGGATATTGAGTCTATGGGTGCAGATTCAATCTGTATCAAGGATATGGCAGGACTTCTTCTTCCTTATGAGGCTGAGAAGCTTGTTAAAGCTCTTAAGAGTGCTACAAAGCTTCCTATCGACCTTCATACACATTACACTTCAGGTGTTGCCAGCATGACATACATGAAGGCAGCTGAGGCCGGTGTTGATATCATCGACTGTGCAATTTCTCCTTTTGCACTCGGTACATCACAGCCTGCTACTGAAGTTATGGTAGAAGCATTTAAGGGACAGCCTTTCGAGACAGGCCTTGATCAGAAGCTTCTTGCTAAGATCGCAGATCACTTTAGACCTTACAGAGAGGAATGCCTTGCAAGCGGACTTATGGATCCCAAGGTTCTTGGTGTTAACATCAAGACTCTTATGTATCAGGTTCCCGGCGGAATGCTTTCTAACATGGTTAGCCAGCTTAAAGAGCAGAATGCAAGCGACAAGTACGATACAGTGCTTGAGGAAATCCCTCAGGTTCGTAAGGACTTCGGTGAGCCTCCGCTTGTTACACCTTCTTCCCAGATCGTTGGAACACAGGCTGTTATGAACGTTCTCATGGGTGAGAGATACAAGGTTGCTACCGACCAGACAAAGGATCTTCTTGCAGGTGAGTATGGAAAGACAATCAAGCCTTTCAATCCCGAAGTTCAGAAGAAGATTATCGGAGACAGAGAAGTTATCACATGCAGACCTGCAGATAAGCTTGAGCCCGGACTTAAGAAGTTCGAAGAGGATGTTAAGCAGTGGAAGCAGCAGGATGAAGACGTACTTTCATACGCACTCTTCCCTCAGGTTGCAACAGATTTCTTCAAGTATCGTATGGCTCAGCAGACATCGGTTGATGTGGCTGCCGCAGATACAAAGAACGGAGCATATCCTGTTTAATTATTAAAAATTTAGAGCTATCAGATGTAAATATTTACGTTTGATAGCTCTTTTTAACGCTTATTTAATGAATATTATGGTAAAATTAATGCATGAGTGAATACAGACGGCATAGAAAAAGCAAAAAGTTAATAGATGCCGAAAAGAGGCAGGGTGTAGAGCTGAAAGAGGATGAGTATGAGCGTCAGTTTCTTCCTCTGGACGAGGTCAACGGATATAAGATAAGACCCGGCCTGTCAAATTTGTATGGGGCAACTATGCTTCCGGGTGGTATTAATTTCACCATTTATTCCAATGGTGCGACATCTATTACGCTTCTTTTGTATCACAGAAATGATAAGGAGCCTTTTGTGACGATTCCTTTCCCTGAGAGCTACAAGATAGGAAAGGTTTATTCAATGATCGTTTTTGGATTGGACATTGAAAACCTTGAGTATTGTTATAGCGTGGACGGACCATGGGATCCTGATAAAGGGCTTCTTTTTAACAAAGATAATGTATTGCTGGATCCTTTTGCTAAGGCGGTATCAGGGCAGCGTATATGGGGCGAAAACCTTACATCCGGTACGTACAGGGCGAGAGTGGTGCGGCAAAATTTTGCATGGGATGATGTGACGAGTCTTGGAACCCCCATGTGTGATTCAATAATCTATGAGTTGCATGTAAGGGGCTTTACTATGGATGAATCATCAGGCGTAAAGTGCAGGGGAACCTTTGAGGGAATCACTGAAAAAGCGGATTACCTTGAGGCGCTTGGAATTACTGCCGTTGAACTGATGCCTATATTTGAGTTTGACGAAACTCGCGATATGCGCGTGGCAAACGGAAAGATACTTCTTGATTATTGGGGATATAATACCACTGCATTTTTTGCCCCGAATACGAGTTATTCATATGAAGCAGAGCACAACAAAGAGGGTGTCGGACTCAAACATATGATAAAAGAGCTCAAGAAGAGAAAGATAGAAGTCATTCTTGACGTAGTATTCAATCATACGGCTGAGGGCAATGAATACGGGCCTTTTATCTCATTTAAGGGGTTTGATAACAATATATATTATCTGCTCACTCCCGACGGAAAGTATTATAATTTTAGCGGATGCGGCAATACTATGAACTGCAATCATCCTATGGTTCAGGAATATATTGTTTCATGCCTAAGGTACTGGGTTGAAGAATACAGGATAGACGGATTCAGATTTGATCTTGCAAGTATCCTGGGACGCGATCAGGATGGTGCGCCTATGGAGAGACCGCCTCTTATTCAGAGAATTGCTTACGATCCCGTTTTGGGAAATGTTAAGCTTATTGCGGAAGCGTGGGATGCGGGTGGAATGTACCAGGTGGGAAATTTCCCTTCGTGGAAACGCTGGGCGGAATGGAACGGCAAGTATAGAGATGATATAAGGTCGTATCTTAAGGGTGATATCTGGGCGGCGCCCGAGGCGGTTAAGAGAATTACGGGATCCATGGATATGTATGGCGAATCGTACATGGGATATGAGTCTTCCGTCAATTTTATAAACTGTCATGACGGATTTACACTTTACGATCTTTATGCATATAATAACAAGCATAATGAAGATAACGGCTGGAACAATACTGACGGTGCCAATGATAACAGGAGCTGGAATTGCGGGTATGAAGGTGATACCGACAATCCGGATGTTCAGGTTAGGGTTGACCAGCGTCAGCACGGGAATGCCCTGAGGGGCGCCCGTCATCATGTCATCCTGCCGTGAAGACAACGGCGTATAACCTGGCTGCGAGACAACACC
>JAFXVI010000051.1 GCA_017524595.1 Lachnospiraceae bacterium
ACAAAAAAAATCAATGAATTTTTGTCACGGCTTTTTATAACTGTAGGGAACGCTTACGATAAGCTCGCCGGTATTGGCATCAGTGATATTGCAGGTTCCGGTTATTTCAGATACCGGGAAGAAATCTCCCTCACTCTTTTCTATGGCATTAAGATCGTCAAACGGAGCCGAAACGTAACACATCCCCTTCGTACCGGTCTGGAATACGGCACTTCCCTTATATTCAAAAGAACGGCCGTTAAGCTTCATATCTTCAAAATCAAGTCTCACTGAACGTCCCGAACTGTTTTTCACCTGATACATTACAGCAAAGGTTAACGGAAGCCCCGGGACTTCATCATAGCCCTTTGTACTTACAGATACACCGCTTTCATCGAACAGACCTTTACCATCTCCATATCTGTAATCCGGGACCGATGCATCTTTATCTGTTTTTATGCATATTATACCGGGATTATACAGCTCCTTTCCTGTATTAGCATCCTTTACAGACAGTTCTGCCGTGACTGCCCCGAGGGTATCAAGCTGCATGTTATACAGGCTGAAATTATCCATCTTCAGTATAGCTTTACCTTTCTGTCCTGCAGGCAGCCGGGCATCCAGCATTCCCTGGACTGATGCTCCATCTACAGCAAGCGAAACACAGTTTATGATAAGATCTTTATCGGTTCCGTTTATTATCGACAGCTCAATACCGTCTTCCATTCGGTAACCGCCATACATTTCTCCCATCCCGTCATCGATATAAAGCCCTGTGGCACTTACTTCAATACCATCCTTTTCCCATATTATCTGTTTTTTGATCTTCGTCCCGCCATAAGCTTTGCCATCAGAACCGTCCATGTTACGGCCGATAAGCAGCCAGAAAGCCACACCTCCCAGTATGAGCAGTCCCAGTATAAGACCAAGGACGATCCATAATGCGGTATATCCGCCCTTGCCTGTAGGCTTGGCCGGCTCCCTGCGCATATTACCGTTTAACCACTCCTGTCTCACCTGCCCGCCGCCCGGATCAGGACCTTTGCCTGCTCCCTGACCCAGTTTAAACCCGCAGTTATTGCAAAACTTTGCTTCGTTTCCCAGATTTGTACCGCAATTTGGACAAAACATACCGTCTCCTCCTGTAAAACAAACTATTTCATCTTGGCGTTCACGCAATGTGAAACAATGAACTGCTCTACAAAATCAAAATCCTCGTCGTAAGCATAAACCTGATTCTTATCAAGCAGCTGATTCACGTGGATCGTATTGCGTTTACGTCTCACCTTCACCGATGCAACATTTTCAAAAATGGAAGTGCTTGACTGTTTACTCGCAACAAGTAGGCCCTGACCTACCTGTGAAGGGCGGCCGGCTGCAAGCCCTACAAACATTGCGATCCATCCTATCGCTTCTGCCTTCTTAAACTGCTTTGGCATCTGTATATGCTTAACCTGCTTATCGTCCATTTCAAACAGTACCATATAACTCCCGCCATACATTGCCGCTACGATAAGATAAGATATGGATCCTATAAAAGCGAACACTGCAATAAGGATCGCAAATACCTTTATACTGCTGATAAATCCATCAAGACCATCGCCCTCAATAAGCGAGACTATCCCGACAAACATCCATACAATACCGAAAGATAATCCCAGTACTTTAAATACCGTTATCAATATTGTCGGATTCTTATACATGTTAAAATCATAGTACCAGCGATAAACGCCGTCATCACACTTGACTATATTGGGCGTAACATACTGTCCCGAGAATTCTTCAAGATCTTTTTCCCCGATCGTTCGTTGTGCCTGTGCATCATCAGCACCCTGTCCTGAGATCTGATTTCCACATTTATTGCAGAACCTGCTCCCTTCTGCCACTTCATTTCCACAATTCTGACAAAACATATATAACCTCTCCTTAATTCTTCAACCAATGATCCGGATAACCTTCATCACCTGTTATATCTTTTAAGTACAAACGGGTATGGAAAACCTGCTTCCTCAAGTGTTTTTTTGTCATTTTCCGAGCCAAGTATAAGAGTATCGCTTCCATCAAACTCATATTTCATATCATCACTATCTCCCATTTGCAAAATACCATTTTCAACCTTAAAGCCACCCCCGGAAAATTCCTTCAGTTCACTTATGATCTCTTTATAGATCTCATCGCTGTTAATTTCCCGACGCACGATCGTTTCAAAATCATCAATACCATATTCCTCGGTCAGATATTGTCTGAACTCTTCATCAGAAACTCCCTCTGCATAAACCTGATTTTTAACACTGTTCACGGTTATGTCAATGATACCGTCCACATACTCATCAAGGCCTGTACGGTCAATATCCATACTTATTTCACCATCGTCCCCAAATTCCAGGATATATGTAAAATCGAGCTTAAGCTTCGATATATCAATATCACCTGCCATATCTTTCAGTTCTTCCTCTAACATATCACGGATATTGTAATCAAAGCTCCACCGGCCGATAAGCATATCAGTGATCCCTTCATCACATGACTCTATACCCTTCTTAGCCTTGTCATAATACAGGGAATCTTCCTCGATCACCTTACTGTAATTATCTATTGCATCAAGATAATCCTTGTTTTCAAACTGTGTGGCAGCCATGTTGTACAGGCGTCTTGACTCCGCATATTTTTCTATCTCCTCCATATCGGAATTGAGCTGCTTATCATCTGCAAGTACCTTTTCTTTTAATACATCGTACTCCTTAATGACATCGTCATAGGAAATATCCTCGCTAATATATTTATCACGGATATCATCTGCGTAAGAGATCATTGCTTCGGCTACATTATCCTTAACTTCCTTACTGCTCACCTTGTCATACAGCTCATTTACTTTATTAAAGTCTTTTGCTTCAACTGCCGCATTGATCTTCCTGACAGGCAGCAGTTTATAACATAATACCCGGCTCCTGCACCTCCAAGGATCAATAAGGCTGCAATTGTTATTATTATTCCAACTACTGCTCCGCTGCCTTTCTTTTTTACCTGACCGGGCTGACTGTAATTAATCTGCATCGGCTGCATATTCTGCTGCACCGGCTGTACGTTCTGCTGTGCAGGTTGTACGTTCTGCTGTGCCGGCTGTACGTTCTGCTGCGCCGTCTGTGCATTTGTCTGTGCCGGCTGTCCTCCTGCTATACTTGCACCACAGTTAGCACAGAACTTTGCGCCGTCCGGTATCTGAGTCCCACAATTCTGACAAAACATGATCTTCCCTCCCTTACACTCTTCATAAACAGAAATCTATGGCCTGAAAAGAGCCAATATGCAATCGCCTCCGTCTGCCGCCTTCATCCTTCCGGTAGCATATTCCTGTCCGCTTTGCCAGTAGAAATGCTCCAGATTTATGCGCCATCCGTTTTCCATCTTTCCATTTATAACATTATCCGAATTCTTACATTCAAAAGTTCCGGTGGTAGTCAGATTTCCCTCATCACCATCAAAGGTATTGCGATACTGCAGCCATTCAAAATAGATAACGGGTGAATCCTCTTCACCTGAGATCTCTGCATGGACCAGGAACACAACAGGACCTCCCCATGGATTGTCTGCATATGTGTTGTTGGGATCATAGCACAGATAACCTTTCCAGCCTCCGATAACATCATCATAATCCGTAAGCCTGTATGCCCTTCCGGAAAACATATCTTCTCCGTTTAGTATCCCCTGCGTCATCTCGTCAGACATAACCCATTCAAATTCATCCCATGTTGGTCTTTTGGATGTATCATAATTCCACACATCTCCTATTTCCGGACGATCATCCTTTGCAGCAGGGCCCGTCTTCCCGGGTTTTTCTTCGTATATTCCTTCACCAGGTTTTTCCTCGTCGGTGTTTTCATTCCCCGGTATGATTTCATCCACACTTCCATTTCCCTGTATATCTTCATCCAAACCGCCACTTTCCGGTTTATCTTCATCCTGATCCACTTCTTCAGACGGTCGTTCCTCAGGTGGTTCCTCCACAAAAGGAGGCTCTGTTTCCTGTGGTTCTTCATTGTTTCTTACTTTTGCAACCAGTCCCTTGATCTTGTCAATATTCTTATATATGCCAAATCCACCCAATCCAAATATGATAACCGCTACTGCAGCGATAACTATTGGGATCAGTGGCGACTTCTTTTGCTTATTGTATGCCCCTGTTGCCTCTTGCTGCATGGGCTGCACATTATTTACCGGTCCTGACTGCGCTGTCTGAGCAGTATTACCAGCAACCGGTGCCCCGCATTGATCACAGAATCCCATTCCATCCGGCACCTGTGCACCGCATTGTTCACAAAACATATCCAGGCTCCTCCTTTCCGGACTGCTTTTACATCTGTACGTTCTTTATTCATATTTCACATTACGTGATATGACAATTAATCATACATGGGCGGATTGTATATCCATTCGAGCACAGGTCCTTTGGTATATGTATACTCATATATGTTATACATACGGACATTCCCGGAAAATCCGTCCATAACTCCATATGCCAGATATATCTTATCTCCGTCCTTATCCCCTTCGGGAATGATACCGCTGACGTTTAACCTGCATGGTGCATCAAAGGTTTCCCCTGCCTGAGAATAACTGCCCTCAAGATAAACTCTGGGTTCCACTTTGACCCCGTGCTTTCCGGAGTCAAAATCAACATCGGAAAAAGCCAGCGAGCAGTGCAGAACGGCTTCTTTACCATTCAGACCCTGATAATCAGTATTCCTGATCCATTCCATGAACTTATCCCCCGCATATAGAGTTGTATCGGGATATATATCAGGAACGCGTATCCTGCAATACGAACCGTCACCGGTCCTGTATGTGTAGACCATATCCCCGCCTTCAACACCGTAACGCTCAGCCTTTATGCCTATATCGCCATCCTTTATCTCTCCATCATCTCCTCCTATAAACCGGATATCCGTCATATCCCACCGCCCGGGATGCTCAATACAGGTAAATTCAGGATTGTTTTCATAGGACTCCTCTTCCATGTATTCAAGGTCTTCTCCCCTCTTAAACGTATATTCCCGGATATAACGGGATAATACCTTTCCTTCACCGTCCGAGATATCAAGGACTGCATATATCCTGTCTTCTTCAGCACATAACCTCGGAAACGGCAGGAAGGCAGTGAAGCGGTATTCGATATCTCCGTCATTTCCTTTTGAACTGCCTTTGCGTCCATCATTGTCCCTGCCGAAATGACTCATTTCAACCGGATGGTTGACTTCCTCATTCTGTAGTTTCCTAAAGTATTGACGGACAGCAGGACCCCCGTCCCTACTGCCATCTTTCATATCTGCAAAATATATCGCACCCCATATATCCTCACTGTCCTCAACATCATCCCCTTGCAGACGGAAGGTAATGTCAACATACATTACTTCACCGGGTATGTAAGAGTCTTTGCTGATACGGTGCCCTATATCATAGCGGTTAGGGTATTCCTCACCATAAGCCTTCTCATCTGTCAGGATCCACTGCCCTGACTTTGTCCCGCCACCACAGAACACTCTTCCTTCAGCATCAAAATGATAATCCCCGCAGGCATCCACACGTCGATAAGCCTCTGCTCCGACAGTATTTCCCTCTGCTTTTTTCCAGTCATCCTTATCTGATGTATCTTTGATCCCTTTAATAGTTTCCGGTACACACCCCGATATTGATAAAAGCAGTAGTACCAATATTGGGATGGTAATGATCTTTTTTATCTTTTCTCTCATCATACTGTTCCTTTTTCTTTGTCCAGTCATGAGCAATTACCCTTGTATAATATGTATTGCCCCTCAAAAACAGTCTGCGTTATTCGTACTTACCCGAAACTCTCGTACCGGTAAACTGTGCCAGATATACCACTATCTTATTTTTCGGGTCATTGTAGGTTTCACCCTCAAGCGTTAAGGAAACCTCCCCCGATTTACTTCTCTCCGCATTTATCCGCATAGTGATATCAGACTGTAATCCATACTCTGCGAGATTATATGTTTTACCTTTGGAGTCCGTGACATTCTTATCACGCGGATGCAGCAAAAGCTCCATCGTCGCCGGATCAAATACTCCGTCATAAGTCTCATCCGGCGCACCCGTGGTGTATTTAAAGGTCGCCTCATAATTGTTCAGCTTCATTGCGGGTTTGATGATAAGCTTAGCCTTTGATCTGTAATCCTTCTGCATACCCTTGTACATTTCACCAAGATCACTAAGGCCGCTTATACTGTCCGAACCATATAAATCCTCATACCGTTTGACCGCGCCCTGGTATCGCTCGATATTCGGGTCGATCACTGACGAAGCAAAATTAAACGAAATATCAACATCCCATGTGCCGGCTATATCAATACCCGTTTCAATATCTCTTGAAGGACCCAGGCACGAAGTTTTACCCTCCTTATCAAAGGTCCCCTTAACACACTCCTGCACCTGTATTTTAAGCCTCGACATCTGGTCAGACGTGAGCGGCTTACCATCGATCGTGATCGTTCCAAGATCTACCGTATATGGCTTTTTCCAGCCTTCATACATTATCTGTTCCTGCAATACGATCTGCTTGCCATAGTATGCACTCACAACTACGCTGTCGACTATGTCTTTTTTAAAATCAGGCCACTTCATCGGCTGAATTGTCAGCTTATCACCGGCCAAATCCGATTTCACATCCGGCGGAATGAGCATGCACACGGAATATCCGCTTCCTGTATCTGAGGTTTTTGATGTACCTCCATCGATCTCCATCAGATATAAGGCCGGTATACTTACATCTTTGGGGAAATCCTTGGGCTTGAAGAAAAGGCCTTCCTTGTATTCCACATAATCCTTTTTTATCTCCATATTCATGGGAAGGAACTTAAGGTCCGACATGACATCTTTAAAATTGTCATTTTCTCTTAACACCAGTGCATATTGTTTATCAGAGTTGTTCTTATGATCGATCTTCACTCTCCGCACACGTATTGTATAACTCTTGTTCGGCAGCTTTACATCTCTTTTAGTACTTTGAATATAGAGTTCCGGTGAGAATACTTTATCAACACCATCACCATTACCTTTTACAGCTTTATAAAACCTGGATTGATCATCCTTGGCGTATGAATAAAACGCCTCCGTAAGACTCTTGTCGTCTTTATTAAATGTCTCTTTTAGTATTGATGTAACCTTTCCTCTTGACCACATACCCTTATATTTATTCAGGATGCTGTCGTACGGATTACTCGATATTTTTTTCCCTCTTAAGTACTTAAGAAAAGGCGCTCTCGGATAGTATGCATCACTGACCTTGCTTCCCTTTGCATCACCCAACGTTCCTTCCGGATATGTTACCGCATACTCATTAAGCGGTATTGCAAAATTGCTGCAAGACTTAAGGTTAACTAAGCTTGCCTCTTCGGATCCGGATATTATATGGTTATCATGAAAATATCTGTAAGCATCCCATTCCAGCATTTGAGCACACATCTCATCGTATCCAAGATTGCACAGTCTCGCAGACACATATTCTCTTTGAACTGCATGAAACAACTCATGACAAATAGTCAACAACAATTGCTCATAAGAACCGGCCGTACCATCCGATAATGAATCATAATAGATTATCATATAAGGATTCCCTATTTCCTTAACTATAACCTGACCATAGTTTTCATTTGCTTTTTCAGATAAATGGACATCCATTACATAGTGCGGCATTTTAACCTTTAATACTTTCTTCAGATAAACATGCGCTTTTATAAGATAATCAACCGTTTTATCAACCTGTTCGAATGATTTTCTCAGTTTTTCCAGTGTATCCTTGTTTTTAAGAATTTTATCCAGGCTTTCCTGAAAGTCTGTATAGACCTGCTCGCCCTTAATCTCTTTATCAAACAGATCATTTTCTTTGGCAAGTCCGGCCCTTAATATGTCTGCATATTTCTTGTGGCTCTTATCCTTCGTACTAAACTCCTCTTTAAACATTACATCTCTGAAAAATGTATTTGCCGTTGTAAGTGTAAGATCATCCGTAATCCTTGATACAGCGGTTTTCTTTTCGTCATCTTTAAGGTCGCTTTCCTCTATAGCTTCTATAAATGCTTTTTTTATAGTTCTTTTATGTACTGCTTCTTCAGTATCAGCATATTTAGTACTTGATTTGTATATCAATTCCCTTACATTTGCCGGATCGATATGAATCTTGTACTTCATTTCACCATCTGCTACAACCTCAAATTCATCTACTTTTCTCATATAGGCGCCTTCTGCAAGTGCCTTTGCTTCATCCCGCTTATAGAACATGACTCCTCCAACTGCAGATACAATCGCTGTTCCTAAAAGAACTCCTTTCCATGTGATATACCCACCTGCAAGTGCAAGAATGCAATTCTTGTTACTATATACCGTAAGCTTATCATCTTCCATGTTCGTGACATACTCGTACCATTTTCCGCTGTCATCTATCCTGTACACACGGACATAATCATAGTTTTCTTTATCTATGCCAAGCGTATCAAGATCAAATTCCATTTTGAATGATCCCGGAAGTATTTCATCTTCCTCAAGGCCTGCATCAAAGTCCCATACTCCAAACAGAATAGCAGGATCTTCGGGAAAGATTCTTTCGTATGATTCACATACCTTAACTGTTTCCTCATAAGAAAGTTCCGTCATAGAAAGACTACGATCTTTATCAAAAGCATTTTCCTCAGCAGAGATAGTAACACCATCTATAGGTTCCACAGAGAATGCTTTGCTGTTACCGGTAACAAAACTAAGACTGTTTTTGTTAGATCCCGCACTGTATCTTTCATTTGAATTTAACAACGGCAGCAAAAAACCCGGGAATGAAAAACCGGTTACCAGAATTGCCAATATCAATGTCAGAGAAATCAATGTATATAAGCCTGAATTTCTTCTTTTATTCAATAGTCTTTCTCCCCGTTTTCATTATCTTCATTTAAGTCGTTTCCCTCTGTGGCTATCCATTCATACCTGTCATGAATGTACACTGGTTTTGAAGTATGATCGTCAAATTGACCATTCTCTGCCATTTCATCTATATATTTATATTCATCCATCTGCTGTTTAGAAAGCGTTCCAAACTCATCATAATCAAAAGCAGGAGTATCAGAAGAAGAAAACAGGCTCACGTCCTCACCTGCTCTTGCCGCCCTGATGTTCCCCGGGATGGTCAACACACCCACTATGAACAATGCAGCGCAGACAATACACAATGTCACCTTAACAGGCAAGGTTTTATCTTTGATATTACCCGGAACCATCACAGGCATAGTGATTCCTGCTGCCATACCACAGATTCGGCAGAACCTGGCGCCCGGTCTTATCGCGTTGCCGCAGTTAGGGCACACTGACTGAGCAGGCACTGCTCCTGCCTGCTTAACCGGCGCATTATTCAAAGCCTGAACATTGTTTACCTGCGGTGTATCCACAGTCCTGCCGCATCCCCGGCAGAACCTGGCATTATCTGACATCTGAGCACCGCAATACCTGCAAAACCTCGCCATTAATTACCCCTTTCGCTCCTTATCTGCGTCAGTGTCTTTAAATTCTTAAGTTCTACTTCATTTAGC
The DNA here is from genome assembly GCA_017524595.1 of Lachnospiraceae bacterium. Classification (GTDB taxonomy): domain Bacteria; phylum Bacillota; class Clostridia; order Lachnospirales; family Lachnospiraceae; genus UBA2868. The sequence continues at coordinate 9,564 of JAFXVI010000051.1, forward strand.
AGGTCATTCTGCTTCTTATCGAATTCATCCGGCTCATACCTGGGCGTATACCATGATTTGTCGTTGAAATAATCCTGAAGTTCAGACGATTTGAACTTACGCCCGTGACGTGCATATATCTCATTTATGGCAAGCCGCAGATCCTCATCCGAAAGATTCTTAAGACTTGACTTATCAAGTACCTTCGTATCGGAATCGGCGAGAACATACCCCTTCTTCGAGGATGAATCCTTACCGTTACTGCCTGTCTCCCTGTCCGAACTGTCATCGCTTCTGTTTTGCTCGTTATACCACTTCTCCCGGTCACGTCCTGCTGCCGCAGGTCCCCTGTTGGTCCAGTTGTCTTCTGAGTCATCCCCTTCATCTCCAAAAGACTCGCTCTCCTTATAAGCTTTTTCGCGCGCTGCCGCTGCAGGTCCGTAGTGAGGTTTGTCGTCCCTGTCATTTCCTGTTTCGTCCGGATCATCTTGATTTTGCCCTTTTGTGCTGCTGTCTGATGACTTCATATTTGCAGCCATGCTTGCAGGAACCCTTACGGTTTTTGATCCCGGCATGAATTCAAGAGGAACGTTATTCTTGTTAAGAGCTGTTCCATCAGGCCTTACGACAAGCAGTAAATACTGGAATTTGGGATCCATATCCATCGGACCGCGTCCGTATTCCGTATGTGCGCCATATGAAGCGGCAAAAGACACATCAGGATATCCTTCACCTTCCTCATTATTCATGCGGTTCCATGTGAAATGCGATCTTCTTATCACAAGGTCATCCCTGCCGCTTTCATCGATGACATTTCCCTGCGCATCAAATCCCAGGTACCATTTAACCCTTATATCAAACCAGCCCTTTTCTCTGTCCTCATCCTCCTCTTCAAAATTATCGATCGTAATATTTGCAAGATGGGCTTCAAATTCACCCTCTTCATTGTCCACATCGTGCACCATATAAGCTTTCCAGCCGCCAAGATAATTATCCGCCTTATAATCCGCATCCCTGTTTTGTATGGTCAGGTATTCCTCATAATCCTTTATTGCCGCAGTAAAATAAGCAAAATCTTCAAGAGTGGGCTTCTCATCGGTTGAAAGCATCTTGGACAGCTCAGCCGGATCCTTTCCCTCGAAGGTTCCGAAATCCGTGTCTTCTTCGATCTTTATCTTAAATGCTCCTGAATGAGGACCGGCAAGATCATCGGTAAGAAACACCTCGATCACACATTCCTGCGTATCCTCAGGGACCTTAAACAATGCCCAAATCTCCATGGCTTCGCTGTAGTTTTCAACATAAGCTGCAGCCTCTTTGTAATAAGTATCCTCCTTGGAATCCATCTCGGATGCAGGCATATCAGTCACCGGCTGGATCGGGGCAGAGATCCCAAGATCATTTCCATTCCCATCCATAGCCTTTGTAATATATAAATGTTCGGGTTCCGGAATCTTATCAGCATCTCCCACATAATCAGAATACCTGACGGGCACGGAGATATACTTCTCACCTGCGCCAAGTCCCTTTGATGAATCCGGCCATTCGTTTCCGTCTTTGATGCTTATAAAAATAGAGGAACCCGCAAGCTGTATGGTCTGTCCGGCATCATATACTTTGCCGGGCTCGAATCCCATATCAGACCCGGGATAGACCTGATCACCGTTTACCGAAGATGGATCATTGCCACCACCGTCTTTACCACCTTTCAGCTTCTGCGATATCAGATCGGTGATCTTGCATCCGCTAAGCAAAAAGCTCAAAATCAAAATCATTAGGATCCAAACGATACTCTTTCTTCTCACTTCGTTTTCCTCCAGTGATATGTCATATGTGATCATTCATACTGCTACTGTATCTTTAAAGTATCTGTCTGCCCTGCACTCGACAGGATAAGAGTCCATCCGTCGTCAACAACGGAAATAAGGTAGATCTCATTTTCATTAACATTCGAATAAGCCGCATACGAACTTGTGCCGAGTTGTTTAATGGTAAAATCATATTTCTTGGGCTCTCCGCCTCCGAAAGTATTCGTGTACCACCACTTGGCCGTACCGGATCTTCTGTCATCCATATATACATCAAGAGTCCACAGATCGCCCACATATGTATTGTTAAGCGGCTCGAACTGCAAGTCCACCTTCGGCACCGAAGAATCCCAGCAGCCGTTCTTGTCAACCCAGTAACCATCATGTGAATAGTTGTTATATACCAGACATTCATCAGGACCCAGATAATAATATCCACCTTCATCCTCTGCCCACGCACAGCTTAACGGCTTATTATTCTTATCATAGTACTGGAACTCGCCTGACTGCAGTATATCCCAGCTTCCGTCGCGTATGGCTGTCTGTGAGGGATCGCCTGAAGTATTTCCCGATGCAGTATCGTCAGTTTCATTCACCTGATCTACGTTGCTGTTCGTATTTTCTCTTTCCGTATTATCGCCATACTCATCATCTTCCATACCACTGTCGCCATATCCGTCATCGTCTTCCCCGTTCATTATTGCCATGGCCTCTTCACCGCCCTCGGGAACATAATCTCCCGAGGTCTTATCCACCGTGAAATATCCCTCAACCTTTAAGGTGATCCCGTTCATATTCATAGCCTGCGACATAAAGCCCGCGATCAGGTTCTTGCCATCCTTTTCGCAATAAACTCCCGAGTGGACGAATTTGCCTTCTGCCGTTCCGCTGCCCAACTCCTTGTCATCTATTTCATCAGTCTGCGAAATCTCGATATCATATTCTCCGCCGTTTACAAGCTGTATAAGGTGGGCCGAGCCTTCCCCGGCCGTCTTTGGATCATCGATCTTCCAGTCGCGGGCATCAATTCTCATTCCACCAAGCAGTTCCACATCAAGCTCCCAGTCTCCGTCATCTTCTATCTCAAGGGTACACTTTGCCGGAGCTCCCAGTGCCTCATCAACCTTTTTCTTGACTTCATCAGCAGGCGCACCCGGTATATTTTCCATACCTTCAAGTGCTGTACACTGGAATTCACCCTCATATGTTCCCACAAGACTCAAAAGGTTGGCATCGATGACAGGCTCTGCTCCGTCCGGTATCCTGATTCTTGAATCATAATTACCGGTCCAGCCGTCTATCATGTTTTCTGTATCGGTTATGATACCTCCGAGGCCAAGGTCATTTAATTTCTCTTTGACTTTGTTTTTTAAAAAGAAGATACCTGCAACAATACCTCCGATAACAATCACCAATATGATAAGCACAACCAGCCATGCATGGGATTTCTTCTTCGGAGGTACCTGTCCGGGCATCATCTGTCCCGGCGGGATCCTGCCGGGTGGTATCTGTCCCGGGGACATTGGTCCGGGTGAAATCTGTCCCTGCATCATCTGGCCGGGTGGCGTCTGTACCGGTGATATTTGTCCTGACGTTACCTGTCCCGGGGCTGTCTGAGGATAAGTACCCTGCTGTGGCTGACCCTGCACACCTGTCGTTCCTTGGTTCACAGGCTGCGTCGGCATATCGTAACTGTCCAGTTTAAACCCGCATGATGGACAGAACTTCGTATTATCCGGCACCTGCGCTCCACACTGTTCACAAAACATATCGCATCCTCCCTTATTTCCTTAATTGCCGACATTTCTATATGCCTGAATGCATGTCATTATATAACTACTCTATTTTATTATGGCTTTGTCAAAACGCAAAAACAAGGCGTGACAAAAAACTTTCAATGAAGTTTTGTCACACCTTATTCGGATCAGTAAAAAAGACTGTAAAAATTTATTTATCTATTATGTTTAATACACCTGAACTCCTCCGAAATGAACAGTGAGGGTATCAAAGTCTATACTACCGGATGCGTTCTTGAATTGAGCGAAAAACTTGTCAAGTCACATTATGACATATGCGTGATGGATTGTTTATGACCCTGTATGTCTCCTTCGGACCCAGATATGACTCAGGAAGCTTCGCCCCGGCTTCACAAATCACTATACGCTCAAGCACGAAACACGGACTCGATGCATATATCCTTAATGTATTCATCCCTTTATGAAGAATTACACGGGATGTGCTTATCCTGATGTTATCAAGTACACCCCTCGCCCAATACCACTGCTCATCGCCTACCTTATAGTTCTCCGGTATGACATTTACTGCCTCGATCTCTTCATCCCAATGCTCACTTCCACTAAGATCACCTGCTGCCGAAGATATACCGTAAGTTATCTTATTATCCATAAAAGGTGGATTGGAAGGTGCCATGTACAGCCGCACTTCATATTCATCCTCTTTATCGACAAATACCCTGTAATCAAGACTGGGAGCATTCACACCCGGCTTAAAGAAAGCAGTCACGGGAAAAGCCTTCATAGCCGACAGTGTCCTGCCGTAACCCGGAAGTTCGACAAAGCGTCCTGTGTTGCTTCCGTTAGCCGCACTGTAATGAGCAGCCTCAATAGCTATATAATTGTATGGTGCATATCCCGGCACGCAGGCGTCTTCCCTGCCGAGCCAGATATAAGTATTATCAGGCAACCGTGAATAATCCTCATTATTTACCGGAACCATGATTTCCGTATCTCCGAACTCACCATGTATCTTAACGGTTGTCCCGCCTGCTCCTGCAAGAGCACTGCGATCAAGCTTCACATATATGATCTCATAAAAATCCTTCCTGCATTTTCCTTTAGTCTCTCCGATACTCAACCAAGGTGCGTCGCATATCACTTCATATTCCGCATCGCCCTTGCCTGCAGCATACAGGGTTATCCTTGCACTGCTGCATGTTGGATCAAGAAAATCAGGAAGCAACAGCTTCCTACCGGTCCAAACACCGCCTTCGGTATGCTGATCCGTACCCGGTATGGTCACAACAAACCTTGATTTGTTCCCTGGTTCAAATTCATATAATACCGGATACTGGCATTCTTCTTCATTCCACTGTGTAAATCCGATATGCTCGGACATTCCCATTCCATACCATTTTCCGTCATGTATTTCATGGAGCCTCTCACTGAGAGCCTTGTCAAGCTTAAGCAGGGTGCGTACCTCATCCGCAAGCTTCATTGCCATTCCGGCACGTATGGAAGCAAGATAGTGATTTTCCGTGGCCGCAAGCCAAAGCTTTGAGAGATTGAGATTGGCGACCAAAGGATAACCTACCAGCTGGAAGAAGGTGAATGCATTTGTATCATCGCATCTTGCGCTTACCATATCCGCTGCTTCACACAGCTGAGTGATACGAAGGGTAAGGTCTTCAAGCTCACCGTAATTTACCGCATGATATACCTTATCATTCATGGCTTCGGGCCGCCTGTTGTGAGTGACTTTAGTGTAACCCTTAAGGAGCTGCGCGATCACTGCCTTGCTGTCTTCATCAAGACTCTTTCCAAACTGCATGTCAACAAATGCATGATCAAACTCATCTGCACTGTTTATATTACTTATACCCCATTTATCATAATCGTAAGCTAACGCCATAAAGTAAGACAGGGGATATTCATTGGTAAAGATGTCCCCGACATTTACTATCCACAGATCCCTTATGCCAAATTCATACGCCGTTGTCATCTGCTCCCATACCTTGGGAAGATATGAGCTGTTCACCCATTCATACGATACGGGCCATCCGTGATAATCAAAATGATAATACATCCCGTAACCGCCATTATGCTCCCGCATATGCTCAGTGGGCAGGGTCCTTAAGTTCCCGAAATTGTCATCGCACAGCATAAGGGTCACGCCCTCAAGTTCAGGCGAATCCATCAGGCCTTCCGTGTCCTCATCCCCGTAAAAGAACGGCTCCACTTCCTTATATAACGCGAGCATCCTCGGCACTTCGTCAAGGTTTTCATTCACTATTTCCTTTATAAGACGATTCTGTGTCTTTAGCACCGAACGCAACAGATCGATATTATCCTTAAGGGATGCGTCCTTGCCCATGATCATAGAATCATACTCGCCACGCATACCCACGGTTATCACATTCTCAAACTTTCCATTCCTCTTAAGCCCGTCTTCCCAGAACCTTGTTATGCCTTCTTCGTTCGTAAGGAAGTTCCATGCATCACCGTATATGGACTCAGGCCCCCTTAAATACTTATATTCCTCACCATGTCTTAAGCAGGGTTCGTGATGTGATAATCCCATAACCACGCCCAGCTCGTCTGCAAGTTCGGCATTCTTAAGCCCCGGACCGTCATCAGCAAAAATGGATGTCCACATAGCAGGCCAGAGATAATTACCCTTAAGCCTTAGAAGAAGTTCAAATACATGCTCATACATATCGGCGTTAAAACCGCCATAATTCTTATTCGTCCAGTTCCCAAAAGCCGGCCATTCATCATTTATAAAGAAACCCCTGTATCTTACCGAAGGCTCCTTTGAAACCATGTTATCAGCCTCACTAAACACTGCCTCCGTAAGCTTATCAGGCACTACCCCGCACCAGTCTGTCAGGGGAGAAACATTAAGCAAGTCGGAAAGATGGAACAACCCATATATTGTACCCCTCTTATCACTTCCGCAGATAATAACAGCCGCGCTCACATTCTCGGCAGGATGATCCAATATATCAAAGGAAAATACTTCTCGTTTTCCCTTTACCCTGCTTACATCCAAAAGCCCCCTGTCGCTTAGGTCATCAATTATAGGACTCATACCGGGAATTCCAAAAATGACGGGATATTCTCCCATCCCGTCATTATCCTGCATAGCAGCAAGGCTCTTTGCTCCTTCACTTAAAACAGCCTTTGGCTCGACATCAAATACATGCCATAAATCCTTCCTCACCTTATCAGCAATCTTTAAAATACCGCTGTATGTCTCATCCTCGTAAATGAATACTGTCTTTCCTTCTTCTATATTGCGTCTGCTTAATATATAGTCCATAACATACCTCTGATCATCCTGTGTTCAGACAATGAAAAATGAAGCTCAGATCTGTGACATCAGATTAACCATCTCGATAGCTGACAGAGCACAGTCATACCCTTTATTTCCACCCTTGCTTCCGGCGCGTGATATTGCCTGCTCAATATTTTCTGTAGTGATCACACCGAATAAAACCGGTATCCCGCTCTTAAGACCCACCTGTGCAACTCCCTTGGATACTTCATTGCACACATAATCATAATGCGTAGTATCGCCTCTTATCACTGCTCCGACACAGATTATTGCATCATATTTCCCTGATGCTGCCATCTTATCGGCAACAACGGGTATTTCAAATGCTCCGGGTACCCATGCTGCAGTAATATTGCTCTCTTCCACGCCATGACGCACCAGACCGTCCACTGCTCCGCCGAGAAGCTTGTTAACAATGATCTCGTTGAATCGTGAAGCAACGATCCCTACCTTCATACCTTCCTTAGCAACTACCTTGCCTTCAAGTACATTGATCTTAGCCATATCTTTCCTCCTGAGTATTATTAGATTCGAATATATTTGTTTACATAATTAATTTACATAAATTCTTAACATAATTCTATCAGTGCTCTCATAACCTGATCTCATTAAATATGTGTCCCATCTTTTCCCTCTTAGTCTTCATATAGAATGCATCATATTCCTGCGGTTCTATCTCGATCGGAACACGCTCTTTTATCTTAAGCCCAAAGCCTTCCAGGCTGTATATCTTGTCGGGATTATTGGTAAGCAAACGCATCGACTTTACTCCAAGATCTGCAAGTATCTGTGCACCTACCCAGTACTCGCGAAGATCAGGTGCAAATCCCAGCTTGATATTGGCCTCCACTGTATCATATCCTTGTTCCTGAAGCTCATAAGCCTTAAGCTTATTGATAAGTCCTATCCCCCGGCCTTCCTGCCTCATATACAGGATCACGCCCCTGCCTTCAGCTTCAACCTGACGCATCGCCTGTTCCAGCTGTTTGCCGCAGTCGCATCTCTTAGAACCGAACACATCTCCTGTCAGACATTCGGAATGTACCCGGCACAGCACATCCTCTCCGTCTCCGATATCACCCTTTATAAGAGCTACATGATGCTCGCCTGTTATATCATTTACATATCCCGCAATCCTGAAGTTCCCGATCTCAGTCGGCATGTCAGCTTCTGCTTCCCTGATAACGTGCTTTGCCCGAACGTGAAGAAAATTCTGCAGTTCCTTAATAGTAATGAACTTAATATCATGCTCACTTGCAAGCTCCCATAACTGCGGCGTCCTCATCATCGTTCCGTCATCTGCCATTATCTCACAGCATACTCCGACTTCCTTAAGCCCGGCAAGCTTCATAAGATCGACTGTCGCCTCGGTATGCCCGTTTCTTACAAGCACTCCGCCCTTCCTGGCAGTAAGAGGGAATACATGACCGGGATGTCTGAAATCATCCGGCTTTGAGTTTTCATCGCAGCACTTAAGTATCGTAAAAGATCTTTCCACCGCTGATATACCTGTCGTGGTCGTAATATGGTCTATCGATACGGTAAAAGCCGTCGAGTGATTATCAGTATTCTCAGAAACCATCTGCGGGAAACCAAGTCTCTTTGCCACATCTATACTCATCGGAGTACATATAAGCCCCTTACCGTAAGTGGCCATGAAGTTGATGTTATCGCTTGTCGCATATTCGCCCGCGCAGATAAAGTCACCCTCGTTCTCCCTGTCCGGATCATCAGTAACCAGTATGATCTTACCGGCCCTGAGCTCCTCTATTGCTTCTTCTATTGTGTTATATTTGTAATCCATACTTATTGTAACACCTCCTCCAACATATCCATAGTCAGGCTGCCCGATCCGGTTCCCGGATCCCGGCTCTCTAAACCCATCAGCTTCGCCACATATTTCCCTATAATATCTGTCTCAAGGTTTACAGGATCTCCCACATGCTTACTCAGAAGCGTGGTCTCATCAGCTGTATGCGGTATTATCGACACCCCGAAACAAGCATCCGTAACTTCTGCAACTGTAAGGCTTATCCCGTCTATCGCGATAGAACCCTTTTCAACTATGAACTTCAATATATTTTTATCTGCGGTAATCGTCACCCACACCGCATTCCCATCCTTCTTAAATTCCTTGACAGTTCCGGTTCCATCGATATGTCCGGATACGATATGTCCCCCGAACCTTCCATCAGCTGCCATCGCTCTCTCAAGGTTAACCTTATCACCCCTGCTTAATATAGATAACGAGGTGCGTTTCATGGTCTCCGGCATGACATCAGCAGTAAATCCGTCTGAAACAAGCCTCGTAACTGTAAGGCAAATACCATTTACCGCAATACTATCACCAACCTTCGTAGCATTAATAACCCTAGACGCAGCTATGCTTATCTGCCCGCTATTACCGTTTATTTTAATATCCCTTACCGTTCCCAGCTCCTCTATGATCCCGGTGAACATTCCTTTCTCCCTCCTATATTACCGGATCTTATAAACTATTATACCGAATCCGTCACGCCCGGTCATCATCTCTTACACTCTAATATAGCTAAGTTGTACATCTTCACCATGATAAGAAACCTCCGTAAGCTTAAACCGTAATGCTTCATCAATACTGTCTATACCGATGCCTTCAACCGGCGTCTTAGCGTCAGATCCTCCAAAAACTTTCGGTGCTATAAACGCCTCTACTCTGTCCGCAAGACCCTCGCGTATCAGACTGTCATTAAGCGTTCCCCCACCTTCGACAAGAACACTGTCAATATTAAGCTCTCCAAGACGTCTTAACAGCGCAGGCATGTCTATATGTCCATCCTTAAGAGGCAGCTTTTCAATACATACGCCTTTATCTGTAAGAATCTTTTCTTTTGCTTCATCTGAAACGTTACAGGCAATGATCGTCTTATACTCCCGCGCTGTCTTTACTATATTACTGTCAATGTGAATATTAAGCCCGGTATCACAGATTATCCTAACCGGACTATTAAGACCGTCCGCTCTTGTATTCAGCATAGGATCATCTTCAAGAACAGTTCCTATTCCTGCCATTATCGCCATGTATTTATGTCTTAACCTCTGAATCTCCCAGCGTGACTCTTCCCCCGTTATCCACTTGGAAGCCCCTGTCTTCGTCGCGATCTTGCCATCCATTGTCATCGCATACTTAAGTACGATATATGGTAGCCCCGTGGTGATATAATGAAAGAATACCGGATTCAGTTCATCACATTCATCCTTGAGAAAATCCTCCGTAACCTCTATACCTGCTTCGCGCAGATTCTTTAAACCTTTACCTGCTACAAGTGGATTGGGATCTCTAGATCCTATCACGACCCGGCTTATCTTATTCTCTATGATCGCTTCGGTACACGGGGGCGTCTTGCCGTAATGACAGCAGGGTTCAAGCGTCACATAAACAGTCGCTCCTTCAGCAGATTCTGTAAGCGAAGCAAATGCATTCCTTTCCGCATGGAGCTCACCGTACCGTTCATGATACCCTTCTCCTATGATGCGCCCATCCTTAACTATAACAGCTCCCACCATCGGATTAGGATTAACGAAGCCTTCACCCCTTCTTGCAAGCTCTATGGCACGACGCATATATTCAGCCTCTATCATAGTTATATACCTAACCCCATTTCATTACTTTTATAATTCTGTCAGCTGCCTAGTTAACAGTTACACTCATCGAACAACTCCTGCCTCCCCCGTCATTTCGGGTAACAGTGACCTTATACTTGCCCTTCTTGTAACCAACCAGATAGAACACATTACTATATTCTTTATCCCTTACAACTCTTATGCCCATAGCGGGTCCGCTTACGGAAAAAGTATATGTGTGAGCATAAAAGCCATATCCGGTTTGTGTAACATTGGATATTACATATCCATCAATTGCACTATTATACGATATATTTACCTTTTTTATCTGACAACCGGGATAGATATTATACTCAGCTTTTAAGTTACTGCCGTCAGTAGTCTCTGCAGTTATCGTCACATATCCATTTGCTCCGGTCAGGCGTACAGCCTTTACAACACCGCTCTGATTCACTGTAAGATAATCTGTGTTGCCTGAAGTCCATTTCAGCTTTTTTACCGTTGCATCGATCGCTCCGTTCTCTGTAACGAATGTCGGGATCAGCTTCATAGTCTTGCCATATGACAGACAGGCACTTCTTCCTGTCGGTAACGATAAATACAGTTTTGTAACAGGGTTGACAACTGTAACCTTTACTGTCTTTTTAAGGTTGGAACCGTCTGTAGATGCAACGGTTATGACTGCGCTGCCCGTTGCATTTCCTGTTGATGAAATAGTAACAGTAGTACCCGATATTGATGCAGTCGCAATACCGGGCGCACTGCTTGATACCGAGAGATTTACGGCATTACCCTCTGTCAGAGTCACCTTACAGGTTGCAGAAGTCTTGGCTTTACCACTGTTTGATACCCTGAATATCCTGACACTAGAAACGTCAAGAATCATCTTCTTTATCGGATTGGAGATTACTTTAAAGGAATATGTCTTCGTTTTTGCCGAAGGATCCTGTGCTGTGATACGAATTTTGTAAGTACCCTCAACTGCCTTGGTACCTATCTTTATCTGTCCGCTAGATCTGTTCACAGTCACACCGCATGAATCTATAGTCGTTGAAGGCGGTACTGTTATCAGTTCCCATGTGAGCTTTTTATTCTTCGCATTTGATGGAAGCACAGTAACTGCAGGCTTTACGCTCTTTCCTACACCAATCTGTGATGGTACCGATGCCGTGATATCTGTAACTTTTTGAAGTACGGTTACCTTCAGTGTGCATTTTTTTCCGCTTCCATCCTTTGCTATTCCGGTCAGAACCGCATTTCCCGAATTAACTCCGTTAACCTTAAGTGTATCACCTGTGATCGTACAGGTTGCTATCGAATCATCTGATGATTTCCATGTCACATATGATTCCGTGTGAATAACCGCTTTACTTGTAAGTTTAGTCGTTATCGTCGAATTAGCAGTATCACCATTATAAAGAGTCAGCGAAGAAGGCGATGCTTTGATAGATGAAACCGGATCAGGTTCCGTTATATTCAATGTTATCACTGCACTCTTTCCGCTGCCGTCAGATGCCGATGCTTTAACCTTAAACGAAGCGACGGCAGCCTTCTTTGTAACTGTCACTTTACCGGCAGAATTGACTGTTACCCCCTCCGGTTTATCAACTATCTCCCAAATAAGTTTACGGTTTTTCGCATACCCAGGATTGATAACTGCTAAAAGCTGCAGTGAACTGCCCTTTTTCACCTTCTTAATATCATTTGGGGCTGAAAGTGTAATTGATCTGACAGGAGGCTGCAGCTTATAAGTATATACTGATTCCTTGCTACACAGACCATTGGTGGTACTGAGTGCTATCATGCGCAAGGTTACATTTGCTGCACCCGAAATCTTAATACTGCCGCTATTGCCGGTAAATGACTTCGCATTCTGAGATACAATGCCGTTCTTAAAAGTTATCTTGCTGCCATCAGTCGTATAATATATCCTTGTTCCTGCTTCCGATCTTACGCTTGCCAGAAAATCATCTGGATAGGATCCTGATAATTTATTGGAAACCGGTGCTCCGGGTACTGTTGTCATCGATGCGCTTCCGAATAATCTGGAAAGATCCGGTGTGCCTTTTCCTACACCAGACTTAACGCAACACTTGTCTATAAGGGACAGGAGCTGGTCAACCTTTTTAGCCCCGGTCTGTGTGACTTTTCCGGAACTCAAGATAACGGCCGCGACACCGGCCAGACATGGCGAAGCCTGAGATGTACCTGACAGATATTTATAATTTCCGTCATTATATGTAGACAGGATATCGACACCCGGAGCAGAATAACGTACTTTAGTGTTTTGGGTTGAAAATTCCGCCCTTGCATTTCCCCTGTTTACAGCCCCCACGGATACAGCATGCTTATATGCCGCAGGATATTGCTGTTGATTGGAGCTGTCGTTACCGGCCGAACAGAAAACGACAACGCCATTCTGGTAGGCATTTTCAATATCCTCATCCAGATTTGGTGCATATCCGGCAAGGGATATGCTCATAGTTATAACACTGACATGCCAGTTTTTCACCGCCTGGTTAATGCCCAAATGTACAGCCCATCCGTCAGGTGTCCCTTCACTGCCTGCAATACCTACAACATGCATTAAGGCTTCCGGCGCGATACCGCTACCACCCTTTTTATTGAGTCTCGCGCCCACGATACCCGTACAATGCGTACCATGACCATTATCATCAGTACCGGTTCTTTTCACAAGTTCTTTTTTATAGTAATCATACCCGTAAAACTCCTTGATCTGCAGATCTTCGTGTCCTTCGAGCACACCTGAATCCAATACTGCAACACCTACATTATTCCCTGTATAACCGGCTCGCCATGCCGACTCACTTTGTAAAAGATAATGCTGCCATTGATAATCATCGTTATAGCTCTGTAAATAGGGATCTGTATATAGACTCGCATAATCACAAGTCTCTCCTGTTTCCTCACAAGTTTCATCAAAATTCCCGTCAACAGATTCATCGGTCTCACCAAGATATTCTCCATAATAATTCGGCCATGCTGCCGGAAGGAAAACAGACGGATCCACGGATGCATATACAGCCTCTTTCACTGTCATGCCTTCATCTGTTCCTTGCGGATCCAGCCCGATCAGTGCATATCCGTATTCAAAATCAAGCAGTTCACCGCCAAATCCCTCTGCATAGATCTGCGCGGTTTCTTCATCAGGTGCAGCCGTTATTATCTCTTCTTCGGCATAATCCGTTCCTTCTATTCCGCATTCGACATCATCAAGATGCTCACGAAGTTCCTTCTTGTCGCTTAATATCTCATCTATAGAGGTAATGGAATTGAACAGTTCCTCGTCAAGCCCGACAATGTCATTCCCTGCCTCCTTCTGCGCTTTTGAAATGTCCTTTACTTTTGTTTCAGAAATTTCTCTTTTATCCGGAACTTCCTGTATTTCTTCAGTATCCGGCGTTTCAATAACTTCAGAGGCATCAATCACATTACCGGTATTGATACTCTCTGACAGATCGGCCGTTTCCTGTATTACCTCTGTATCCGAAACTTCTGTCAATACAGTGGCACTCTGTCCGGATTCTGCATCTTTATTTCCCTCTGCTAAATCCGTCTGCTCATTCCCATCAATTATCAAGATATCATCAGTTCTGACAGTATCTGCTTCATGGATGGAAGCCGCTTCCATGGCAAAAACAGATATAGGCTGCTCAAATACCAGCCAAGATACCAGAAATATCGCAAATAATTTATTGATCTTTCTGAATTTCTTCATAATCCTTTACTCCTTTACACAGTATCAATAGAATCCTGGTACTGAGCTATTCCACCCTTACCTGAGCGCTTGATCGAATACAGCGCCTTATCCGCCAGCTCAACCAGTGATGTTATATCTCCTCTGTCCTTCACGGCTCTTATATCCACATAACCTATGCTGACGCTAAGCGATATGCCGGCATCAGCCGATGCTGCTCCTATAGTACCGCTTAATTCCCTGAAACGCTTTCCGGCTTCTATCTCCGATGAAGGTATTATGCCTGCGAACTCATCGCCTCCCCATCGGCATACCTGATTGTCATACCTGACGGCATCCCTTAATTCCTGGGCTATGATCTTAAGTGCCATGTCCCCAACATTATGTCCGCTGGTATCATTAAGCTGTTTAAAGTCATCCACATCCAGAATAAACAGAAATGCCTCGGCATAATCCCTTTTATCTTTGTTCTGTTCCCACCACGAAGTAAAGCATTCGCGATCGGCAAGATCGGTAAGCTTATCCCTTGAAGCTTTCATCAGATCGCGCCATAAGCGTATTCTGGCAACTGTACATGCATATACCAGAATGACCGTCCTGTCCCTGCCTTCCTCATCAGTCCATGGGATTATAAGTTCATCACCGTCTTTTAGCTGTATTTCTGCCCCGGGGTCCACCATGACTCCCTTATATTTTATGCCGTTAGTGGTTTCAACTGCCGTGTAATTCGTCTTAAAACCATCCGTTTCAAAATAGCCGTGATCCCTTGACATAAACCTGGCGTGTACAGGAATATCCGGAATGTTGTCGCCCGAAGGTCTGCCCATTATCTGCCGTCCCTGAAGCCTGTATTCTGAGATCGAGCGACCGTAGCAGACAAACAGGGTCGGACGGATGATCTGAGCGTCATCAGTATCCGCATCATAACTAAGTATAGTTTCCGTATTCATTTCACTCATAATCAAACTAATTTCCTTAATCTTATTTCATAAGCATACACATATATTTTAGTATATCACCATACTGTGATTCTGTCTTCCGGCGCAAGATACATCCCGTCACCTTCCTGTATGCCATAGGTATCATAAAATTCATCAAACTGCTGGAGCGTAACATTGGTCCTTAAATAATTCAACGGATGTTTGTCCCGGGTAAGCTTATCATATTCCGCTTCCGGAGTCATTACGCATCTCCATATACGTGCGTACTGTTTAAAAAATTTATCATAATCAAAAGACTCCTCATCACCGGTCATATTAAGTATCACCTTCATTGCCGCCATATCCGCTATGGCCTCGGACTTAATATTATCTCCCGGTTCATTAGTCCCGTTAAAACCCCTTATACCGTCATAGTATGCTGTCAGCTTATCCGTCTTCTCTCCATACGCCTTATAATCATTGCCGCTCCACCAGCCCTTGAGATTTCCATATTCGTCAAACTGTGCTCCTGTTTCATCAAAAGCATGGCTGATCTCATGTCCGATAACGGTTCCGATGCCGCCCAGCTTCTCTTCCTTACTCATTCCCTCATTATAAAATGCATCATCCAATATACCAAGCACAATATTTATCGAGTTATCCTGTTTGTTATAAAATGCATTGCACTGAAGGATGTTCAGACTCCATTGTTCCCTGTCTACCGTCCGGTCCGTCCTACTCCTGTCAAGTTCAGCATCAAACCTGTTTACTGAACGCACACATTCAAGATAGCTAAGCCCCTCAAGATCAAGCGTACTGTAATCCTTCCATTCATCAGGGTATACAGCTTTTATGTTCATGTTCTTAAGCTTTAACAGGGCCATCTTCTTCGCATCTTCAGACAGCCATTCCTCATTCTTTATCATCTCCGAGTACCGGGCGATAATATCCCGACATATCCCGGTAATATCCTCTTTCATTTCCGAGGCGTCATATTTATCAAGATATATCTTTTCAAGCGGCTCGGGTATCAGCTTAAGTATCGTATTATACGCTATTTCCTCATCGTCCATACTGCCGCTTGTTCCATACTGCGTATTCATCATTTCAACATTCAGATCATAACACTCCCGATCAAGCTTATCTGCGGCATAGAGAAGATAATGAATTATCATATAATCCTTCATGACGTCAAGATTATCCTCGGTATACAGTTCATCGAGCTTCTTTAAGACATCCGGTTGGTAAATCGCATACCATCGCGCCCCGCCATATCCAAAACCCTCGATAAAATTCATAAGCGGAAACGATTTGGTAATGCTTTCCATCTCCTTTTCCGTATAAATATTATTTACCTTTTCAAAAATATCCGGGCTGCTGTAATCAGCTCTTGTGAGCGACTTTTCGGCAAGTTTCTCCTCAAAGCCCATAACCCTGTCAAACCTTGCCATTGCAAGCTTTTCATCCATACCAAGTCTTACAAGCATAGCTGTGGCCAGTGCCTTCTTAGCTTTGTATGTCTGTTCACCGGCAGATGTGATATCAGCGTATTCCGTAGCATCCTCAAGCAGCAGGGTATCATTGTTGATATATGCGATATAACTGTGAGAATCAGTAAGGCTTATCTCATTAGCTATACTGATAAATGTATTTACACAGTTACTTCTTACCGGATCACAGATAAAATCACTAAGTTCATTAAGCGAGCTTATCCCTGTAATATCCTTAAGCACCGGCATCACCGGATCCATGCCGTCCTTATTGCGCTTATCCCAATCCATTATTGCTTCATACATGGAATGTACAAGTTCAGCGTCATGACCCGTTAAGCTGTCATCTGCAAGAAGCTTCCTTGCCCTTTCAACAGTAGCTGCTTCTGCTACCGTAAACGATGATTCGGCTGTAAATCCGTCCTTTATATCAGCACTCTTCAGCCAGTCGTAATTGACAGCGAAATGAAAATCATCCTTCTCATCCGGCCTGTCGCTGTTATCAATGTTTATCTTAAGATCACTGTCTATCCATGGACTTCCGTCATCATATTTTATCTTACTGCTGTTATACTCAAACGTATCTGCACCGTCGCTGTCCTCAGTATCTTCTTTACTGCTGCCGGTCTCTTCCGCATTGTTATCAGTCTTATCCGAAATCCCGCCTGCGCTGTCTTCTGAATTCAAATTACCGCTGTTTATGCCATCAATATTCATATTTACATTGCACCCGGCAACAAACACACTTAACACAAGTATAAGACCAAGTATCTTTCTTTTCATCATCGCTTGCCCTTATCATATATCTCACCGAGTGCCCTCGGACTTCTGTTATTCTTGCTGAAGAATACAAGCAGCAAAAGCGTAACCACATACGGCAGAGTCCTTACCAGATCATTGAAAGTAGACGGCATGCCCAGCTTTTGTATTATAGCCTGCCCCGAACTCCTGGCAAATCCAAATAACAGACAGGCTCCGAGAGTCGGGAGAATCGACCAGTTACCGAATATCAAAGCCGCTATTGCCAGATAACCGAAGCCAAGATAAATGTCAGGTGAGAAATTGGCTGAGATCGAATATGCATAACTCATACCGCCTATTGCTGACAGTCCGCCCGATAATACGACAGCAACAGTCCGCACCTTCTTAACATCTATACCTGCTGCATCCGCTGCATGGGGATTATCACCGCAGGCTCTTAAGTGCATGCCGTAAGGAGTACGATACATAACATACCATGCTATGATAGCAACCACGATTATCAGTATCTCGAAGGGATACACCGATGTAAATGCCGCTCCAAGTACAGGTATCCCGGATAATACCGGGACATCAAATCTTATACTCGTTTCCAGTATAAATTTATTTGAAGTCTGGCCAAAGAAATCCGCATTGATCCTTCTTGTAAGGAAACTGGTAAGGGACATTGCCAGAATATTCACTACTACACCGCTTATAACCTGATTACCATTGAACTTGACGCACAGTATTACGTGGACCAGCGCATAGAGCATGCCGCCTAAAGCAGCCGCTACAAACGACATATAATAAGGCACCTGCGTTCCGTTTCCCATACTGTTCATCATGATCACCATTACAAGTGCACCGGTAAAAGCTCCAAAGCCCTGCAGGCCTTCCACCGCAAGATTGGTTATACCGCTTTTTTCACTGAATATGCCACCTACTGCCATAATGAACATAGGAAGTGCAAATGTTAACCCGTCAATGATTATTGTATCTATCATGCCTGTGCACCTCCCTTCTTTTCTCCGGCCGTATTTAATTCCATTGCTGCTTTACTGACATACATTCTTATGTATTCGGAACAGGCCGAGAAGATCAGTATAAAAGCAGTGATCAGATCCGCGATCTCTATCTCTACGCCCTGCTGCGAACTCATATATATCGATCCATTGGATATTATCGTAATAAGAAATGATGCGTAAATGCATCCTATGGGCTCACTGCAACCAAGAAGCGCAACTGCGATCGCATTAAAGCCCATCGAAGGAACCACGCCCGGCTGTATCGATCCAACATATCCGCAAAAATAGGTAACTCCTGCAAGACCTGCCAGGGCACCCGACAATATCATTGTGAGCATGATATTTCTGCCTATGCTGATGCCTGCGTAATTCGCTGCTGTACGGCTTAAACCGACCGCCTTTATCTCAAAGCCTATCGTAGTCTTATCCATGATAAAACGTATCAGGATGGCTACAATGATTGCCAGAGGAAAGGCGAGAGGTATATCAAACTTAAGTCCAAATGCCTTAAAATCCACTATGGTGAGCCTGGCCGCATCATTAATGTTGGTACTCTGTCTCGATACCGGATCAACATAATATGAATTGATAAAAAATGTGAAAACATACATAAGGATATAATTCAACATTATCGAAGATACCACTTCATTTATGTTAAACCTGTATTTAAGCCATCCGATCAAAGCTCCTACCAGCGCGCCGCTTATGATCCCTATTATAAGTACGAGCGGCTTGGCTGCGCCTGCAAAAAGAGATGAATACCCTACTGTCACAGTCGCCGCAAAACCTGCCGCAAGCATCATTCCGGATACACCGATGTTGAACAGGCCGCCCTTAAGTGCGACGGTAACTGCCAGAGAAGCAAATATCATGGGAGTAAGCGCATCAAGAAGGTTCATGAAATCCGTGAACATATTTTTTCTTCCGGCATAAGAGCGTTTGGGGGCAAGTCCCGAACCCTGGAGCAGATTCAGATATGACGCAAACGGATTGTTGCCAATAATGAGCAGGACAACCACTCCGAATATAAGGCTTACAACTATCGCAAACAGAGATATCCTGAGCATCTGGTGCTTCTCACCGCCAAGCAGCTTTACCATGTATTTTTTCATTCGGCGTCACCTCCTTTGGCTGAGACTCCTGTAGCGGAGACTCCCATCATATACTCGCCCACCTCATTAACACTTAATTCGGAAGCTTTGGCGATCTTGTTGATCCTTCCGTCAAAGATAACTCCTATAGTATCAGCACAGTTCATGACCTCATCAAGTTCCAACGAAATAAGAAGTACGGCTGCTCCTCTGTCCCGTTCTGCTATGATACTTTTATGGACATTGGAAATGGCTCCTACATCTAGGCCTCTTGTCGGCTGCATGAATATGATCAGCTTACCATTCATATCGATCTCACGGGCTATCATTGCCTTCTGCTGATTACCGCCGGACATGGCCCGCACTATTGTTTTATTTCCTTCACTGCTGCGTATATCATATGCATTTATCAGACGGTCGCCATGCTCCTCAAAGGCTTCTTCCTTAATGATCTTATGATTTGAAAACCGGGCATTATAATAATTCTTGATCGCAAGATTGTCCTTTAGTGAATAACCCATAACCAGACCCACTTTCTGCCGGTCCTCAGGTATATAAGCCATACCATCCTCAATACGCTCCCTTATAGTCATGCCGGTTATATCCCTGCTATTAAGTAATACCCTGCCCTTCTTTACCGGTTTGATACCTGCTATCGCATCGGCCAGCTCATTCTGACCGTTTCCGGATACTCCTGCCAGAGCAAATATCTCTCCAGAACGTATCTCAAATGAAACATCCTTGACAGCCTCAAGTCCCAGCTCGTTACATACCGTAAGGTTCTCAACCTTAAGAACAGTGCCGCCAGGCTGTGCCTCCGTCTTATCAACCGTGAATGATACCTCGCGGCCAACCATGAGCCTTGCCATTTCAGAAGTGGACGTTTCCTTTACATCCTTGACATCAATAAGCCTTCCATGATTAAGAATGGCACAACGGTCAGCTATTGCCTTTATCTCTTCAAGCTTATGGGTGATAATGATAACTGTCTTTCCGTTAGCTCTGAGACCGCGTATGATCTCCAGCAGATATTCTATCTCCTGAGGGGTAAGCACAGCAGTCGGCTCATCAAAGATCAGTATCTCCGCATCCCTGTATAACATCTTAAGTATCTCGACACGCTGCTGTGTAGATACATTCACCTCACTGATAACGGATGTCGGATCCACCTTAAGCCCATATTGCTCAGAAAGTGCGGCAATGTCAGCATTCGCCTTTTTGATATCCACATGGGGAATAATGCCGCACAGCTTATTCTGCGGCTCGGACCCAAGGATAATATTCTCGGCAACAGTATAGTTGGAAACCAGCTTAAAATGCTGATGAACCATACCTATGCCAAGTTTGGTGGCCTGACGCGGCGATGTTATGTTAACTTTTTCTCCTCTAATATATATTTCACCCTCATCGGGCTCATACATACCGAAGAGCACACTCATTATGGTTGATTTTCCCGCACCGTTCTCGCCAAGCAACGCATATATCTCGCCTTTTTTTATGCTGAGAGACACATCATTATTAGCAACGATCCTGGGAAACCGTTTGGTGATATGTTTCATTTCTACGATGTATTCTGAACCTTCCATTCTATCTCCTTGATAAGAATACTATCTGCTTACTGAAAAAACTTTACTAAGTGTCTACATAAATAAGGCGGCAGTGATTGCCTGCCGCCTTGCAGAATCTAAGATCTATTCAACATCAATTCCTGTAAAATTGTCAGGTGTAAGGCCATTGAAGTTAGCTGCAGGAACGATCTTTCCATCCTTTATGTTCTGATATGCCTTATCGATCTTTTCGATAGCAGAAGCATCGAGCTGGCATCTTCCTGAGGCATTCACATAACCGGTAGAATCAGTATCTGCGCCAAGCAGGAAGTTGCCACCCTTAAATGTGCCGTCAAGTACTGTTTCAAGCACACGCTTGTCATTGATACCCATAACCTTAAGTCCGGATGTAAGTATAACATTCTCGCTTCCGTTAGCCCCGTCATCATACTGGTCTACATCACAGCCTATAACATAATCCTTCTCGCTACTCTCCTTTACAGCGGTAAATACACCGTTGCCCGAACCGCCTGCTGCAACGAAGATTATATCACAGCCTTCCTTGATAAGCGCATCACCGACTACCTTGCCGTTAGCAGGATCAGCAAATGAACCAACATAGTTGCCTCCGACATTTGCTCCGGTTACATCTGTTCCCGCATAAGATTCCAGCTCTACGATTTCGGCTGTAGTACCATAATGCTTATTGGCATAATTAACTCCCGACATGAATCCGTACTGATAATTCACATTAGACGGATAAGCTATGCCGTTAACCACTGCAACCTTATTGGTCTGCGTTGTCAGGGCTGCTGCCATACCGGCAAGGAAACCACTCTCCTGCTCCTTGAACTGCATAGCATAAATATTTTCAACCTCCTTCTCATTTCCCTCTGCATCACTGGGATATGAATCCACGAGGATGAACTTCTTATCAGGATTATCCGTAGCTATCTCTGTTATTCCAGCAAACTGGAAGCCGTCGCATACTATAACATCGTAATCTGCAACAATATCCTGGACTGTCTTGATACATGCCGCCGTATCTCCCGTAGGTTCCTTGACAGGTGTTACCTTTGACTCAGGATGCGCCTCTATAAAACTCAATATGCCGTTGTAGTTTTCCTGATTGAATGAACCGTCGTCCACTCCCGAAGGTGAACTCACTATAGCGATATTAAGCGCCTTACCCGAACCGCCTCCTGCATTGCCTGAACCGCCGCATCCTGTTACAGTCATCGCTGCAAGTACTGTACACAGAACCGCAGCAATAATTCTCTTTTTCATATTATTGTCCTCCTAAAATCCTCCTATAATATTAAGATCCCTCCAGCCGCTTCTCCATTTTCCTTGAAACATCAATGTACAGGATTCAGCACCCGGGATCTTTAATAACACATAAATAAATATATCACAAAAATCTTAATTTGAGAACATCAAGACACTAACTTGGCAATACTGTCAAGCAGTTCCATCGCTGCCTGTTTCTTGCTCATAAGAGGAAGCTCAGTAACACCGTCCCCAGTTATCAGTGTAAGTACATTGGTATCTCCCCTAAATCCTGATCCCTCAACCTTAAGATTATTGGCGGCGATCATATCAAGATTCTTCTTATCAAGCTTCTCCCTTGAATTCGCGATCATATTCTCGGTTTCCATTGAGAAGCCGCACAAAAACTGCCCTTCCTTCTTATGCTCTCCAAGATACTTTAAGATATCCTTAGTCCTTTCAAGCGGTATTGACAGATCATCATCCTTTTTTTTCATTTTCTGATCAGATACCTGTGCGGGCCGGTAATCCGCCACTGCCGCCGCCTTGATGATAATATCCATACTGTCTGCACGCTCAACCACTTCATTAAACATATCTTCCGCCGACACTACGGGCACAACCTCCATAAATAACGGCGGATCAATTGCAGTCGGACCACAAATAAGCGTAACCTCAGCACCCCTTATAACTGCCGCTTCCGCTATCGCATACCCCATCTTGCCTGATGAATGATTGGTTATATATCTGACAGGATCGAGCGCCTCTTGAGTGGGACCGGCAGTCACAAGTATCTTCTTTCCGGCAAGATCCTTCTTACATGCGATCTCATTCAGAATATACTTAAGCAGGATCTCAGGTTCCGGCATCTTACCCGCTCCCGTATCCCCGCAGGCAAGATAACCGCACTCTGGCTGTATTATCTTATAGCCATATCCCTTAAGCTTACTGATATTATCCTGTACCACGGGATTTTCAAACATATTGGTGTTCATTGCAGGGGAAATAAGCTTTACGCATCTGCAGGCCATAACCGTAGTCGTAAGCATATCATCCGCAATCCCGCCCGCAAGCTTGCCTATTACATTAGCAGTCGCCGGGGCTATCATTACAATATCGGCTTTCTTAGCCAGTGATACATGCTCAACAGAAAATTCGAAATCCCTGTCAAATGTATCTACAAGGCATTTATTCCCTGTCAGCGTCTCAAAGGTTATCGGATTTATGAAATTAAGTGCATTTCTCGTCATCAGTACATGAACGTTGGCTTCAAGCTTCTTTAAAGCACTGGCCAAAGCTGCAGCCTTATACGCAGCAATGCTGCCGGTAACTCCCAGCAGCACTGTTTTATTCTTTAATGTCACGTCACCCATATCTTATACCCGTATCTCTATCTTACTTCCTGTTATCAGTAAGCATGCAAATAACTGATATCATTTTTTCTCCCCGGCAATCTTTTGCATATTGTCATACATTTCCCTGGTCACATATGTGCCTGCTGCCGGAAACCTTGTGGGATTAACGGCACAATCAAACATATCTATCATGCCTCCCATTGTATGCACCATTCCGTCCCATTCCCTTCCGTACTCAGATCTTAACCTGCGCCAGTCAGTATACATGATCACGGCTTCCTTGCTGCCCTTGCCCTTCATCGTGGCGATATTGAAATTGAAATCCTGTTCGGTCACGGCATGACCCTGTGAATCCGTCTTTACTTCGTTCTCCTCATGCCTTAATGGGATTATGAACCTTGCCTTTAACATTTCCATACCCATAAATTTATAATACAGCTTGAATAAAAGCGCCGTATTATCACCATCCTTAGGCGTATCCATCTGCCCTATAAGAAGCATCCATCTTACAAGATCCGGATTGGTGACCGGTATGTTCTCAACAGGTATTCCCGTATGATCAGGCTTCTCAACAAGCATCCCGGCCGAAATGGATGTCTGTACTGTTCCTATGGCCGCTCCGCAGGCACCGTTAATGTAGAAGTTACCTGCCAGGAAGTTGTATATCCCCTTCTTGTCAGCTCCATTCCTTACTATTGCAAGCTCCAGCTTATCATTGGAATAGAGCTTCTTGTAATGTCTGTGATAAGCCTTGGAAACCAACATAATACTCGGTGGAGTACAGATATATGTACCGTCACCCTTATCCACAGCCTGTGAAAACAGGTGCGCTTCACCTGTCTTCTTATCATGAACATAATAAATCGTATCAGCGTTAAGGATCTTATCACACAGAGCAGCCACCAGCTTATCCAGACGTTCCTTTCTGGCAGCTTTTATATCGTCCGGCTCATCCTTCCCCTCATGGCTCATATACCAGCCGTTTAAGCGCCATATCTCCGAACAGTCGGTAATGCTTAAGCCCGCGATCTCTTCATCCGTGAGCTCTAACTTTCTTTCCTTAACGTACGTATCTCCCAAAGTACCTACATATGCATCATGAACACTGTCCTCATTCATATCACGGGAATAGATGACCGTGCCTATGCCAATCTTCTTATCGTTCATTCCCTCAAGAATAAGTGAAGCCCTGCAGTCAGTGACGGATGAAGCAAATGCATCATTGACTTCAACTCCGACAACATTCGTCATGACCATCTCCCTTGAGTCATCACCGAAGTTAAGGACGGAAACGACCATATTAGATTCGGCATTTCCCTTTAAGTTTCCGGTAACCTTGATGTTATTTGTCCCTTCTATCCTGATCACATCATGAACGCCCATTACAAACGAACATCTCTTAACCTCCGGTACCGGTTCCGGCTCGCTTACCACCGGACCCCCATGTTCAACCTCGCCGACAATACCGCTGTCATCCATCAGGCTCTGCTCAAGTTCATTAAGTTCTTCCGTGCTCAGATCTTTTTTGCCTTTTTTGAAAATATTTAAGATTCCCATTTTTATCCCCTTCTTTTTAAATTCCCCTTATTGTTAACCACTTATCTCCTCATCAGTTGCAAGCCTGAAGCCCTTATCGGATAGTACCTTCTCCGTTGTTTCCACATCATCCACACGCAATACCACATATGCCCCAAATTCCTTGTTGGATGTAAATGCATATGTATACTTAACGTTTATCTCCTGCTCTTCTATTGCACGCAGTATCTGGTACAGTGCTCCGCCCCTATCGTCCATCTTGACTGCTATTACCGGCGTTACCTTATAAATGAAATCATTCCCCAGTAACTCTCTGGCCTTGTCAATGTCGGATACTATCATCCTCACGATCCCAAAATCCTGCGAATCGCCTATGCTTAATGCTCGTATATTGATATCGGATTCCGATATTCCCTTTATCGCCTCTGATAGTCTTCCATGCTTATTTTCGATAAATACCGATAACTGGTTTACTGCCATAATAGTTCCTCCTCCATTCTCTATCCTGCCATCATATGGTCTCAAGTACATGTATCAAAAAGCTTTCATTATCCCTGACCACATTAATCATGAAGTTTCCTGTTATCTACAACACGGACTGCCTTGCCCTCACTGCGTTTAATGGTCTTGGGCGGAACAAGATGAATCTTGGGCCCGATTCCGAGCATAGTACGCATAGCTGCGGCAAGCGATTTTTCCTTCTCCTGCATATCCGCAACATTATCCGAGAACTGGTCAGGCGAAAGCTCAACGTCTATATCCAGTGTATCGGTATTGTTTTTACGATCCACATAGATCATATAGTTCGGTGTATAGCCTTCATTAAGGAGAACCGTCTCGATCTGGCTCGGGAATACATTTACACCGCGGATTATCATCATGTCATCGCTCCTGCCCATAGGCTTGCACATCTTAACATGCGTTCTTCCGCAAGAGCACTTGCCCCTTGTAAGCACACATATATCTCTTGTCCTGTAACGAAGCAGCGGAAATGCCTCCTTATCAAGTGAAGTGAATACCAACTCTCCTTTCTCACCCTCCGGCAACACCTCTCCCGTATCGGGATCGATTATCTCGGCATAGAAATGATCCTCATTTATGTGCATACCCGTCTGCTCACTACATTCATAAGCAACACCCGGACCGCTTGTCTCAGTCAGACCGTAAATGTCATAAGCTTTGATTCCTAGACCCTCTTCTATTGACCTGCGCATTTCCTCTGTCCAGGGCTCAGCACCGAAGATACCTGCTTTTAATTTGTTATCTTCTGGCTTATATCCCCTGTCTCTCAGTGATTCTGCAATAAATGCAGCATAACTGGGAGTACAGCAAAGTATGGTTGACTGGAGATCCATCATGAACTGTATCTGTCTCTCCGTATTTCCGGATGACATTGGAAGTGTCATTGCTCCAAGCTTGTGAGCTCCGCCATGAAGTCCCAAGCCACCTGTAAACAAACCATAACCATAACAGACCTGAACCACATCCTCATCAGAACCGCCGGCTGCTACTATCGCCCTGGCGCAGCATTCATCCCAAATGTCCACATCATTCTGTGTATAAAATGCCACCACCCTCTTACCCGTAGTGCCTGATGTTGAATGTATCCTTACGCAATTCTTTATATCAGTTGCAAGAAGACCGTAGGGATAGCATTCCCTGAGATCATCCTTCTTAAGAAATGGAAGCTTGTAAATGTCCTCAACGCCGTGAATATCTTCCGGCCTGACACCCTTCTTATCCATCAGATCCCGATAGTAAGCAACGTTGTCATATACATGCTTAACCTGCTTAACTATCTTCTCATTCTGTATTCTGCGGATCTCCTCATATGGCGCCGTTTCAATCTCCGGCTGGTAGAACTGGCTCATGTCATGTCGCTCCTTTCGATGCTGTTATATATGAATTATTGTAATATCTTTTATAATATTTCGTCAATCTTAAAATGATATTGTCAGCTCACTCTTATGCATGCAAGCAGCCCTTCTTCAAGCGGAGTGATCCTTATGCCCAGATCCTTAAACAAATTCCCGGAATATAAGCAAGATCCGGCACCTGTAAGAGGGAACGGAAGTGGAATATTCCTCTCTATGACTGTGTCCACAGTAACATCCACCTTCGAAAATATCTGTTTATCTGATCCCGACGGATCAAAAAGACTGAACGCACCGGCAAGCGCTCTCTCAAAATCATCATAATTGAGGATCTGTTCCGTACAGAAATTATACGCTCTCTTTAATTCATCCTGAGGTATTTCGCAAAGCTTAAGAAGCCCCATGGCAGCATCGGATACATAGAGCATCTGGAAATATCCGTCGCTGTCCACAGGATGGATTATCTGCCCCGCCCTTCTAATCCATTCAAGATATATGCTCTCTCTTGGGGCGTAATTGCCGGGACCATAAAGGATAGCCGGGCGCACTGATACTCCACGTATATTGCGGCTGTCACATTCAGTAATAAGCTCATGTTCAAGCAAAGCCTTGCCCCGTATGTATTCCGCCTCACTCCCTGAGCCCTTTTCCACAGGATCATTAGTCCTTTGTTCTGTATCAGTCATGACTTCATCCGCATCTACAAGCTCTGATGATTCATCCAATGCACATCCTGACTGCTTCTTATATACATCAACGGTACTTAAATAAATATATCTTCCAGGTGTCGCACCTAAATTCTCCAGTATCTGCCTTATATCGTTCCTGTAATAAGCACAGAAATCCACTACAGCATCATATTTAAAGTTCAACGCTTTAAGTTTACATAACTCATCATTATTATGACGGTCTGCGACCAGTTCGGTAACATTATCAAGACCTATTGGAATATTCCCGCGGTTAAGTACAGTGATCTCGTGTCTTTTATATGCATGCTGTACGAACCATCTGCCCAGAAAATAGCTTCCGCCGACAACCAGAATCTTCATAACTTCTTATAACCCCTGATCTATTACTATACTTTTCGGATCCGGTATCTGACTGCCTGTCAGAAACGGCGCCACCCTGAGGTGGCGCCCGATATACCGTTTCATAATCTTTCCCTGATCCGGCTGCTTAACACAGTTTATCCATGATACACTGCTGCCAAACACAATAATGCTTACTTGGTACCGAATATCCTGTCTCCTGCATCTCCCAGACCCGGACAGATATAGGCATCCTCATTAAGTTCCCTGTCAAGATGTCCCACATATATCTGGACATCCGGATGTGCCTTGTTGAGCCTCTCAAGACCCTCAGGAGCGGCTATTATACACATAAACTTGATCTTGATCCCGCCATGAGATTTGATCTGGTTTATAGCATCAACGGCAGACCCGCCCGTTGCCAGCATGGGATCCATTGCTACTATAGTCCTCTCCTCTATGGGGCTTGGAAGCTTACAGTAATATTCATGAGGTTCATGGGTCTTCTCATCACGATACATACCGATATGTCCGACCTTGGCTGTAGGTACCAGCGCCAATACTCCGCTGACCATACCCAGACCTGCACGAAGGATGGGAACCAGCGCCAGTTTACGCCCGGATATTACCTGCGTCGTACATTTCTCAATCGGCGTCTCCACTTCGATCTCTTCCATCGGAAGATCGCTGAGTGCCTCAAATCCCTCAAGAATGGATATTTCCTCTACAAGCTTACGGAACTCATTGGTTCCTGTATTTTTGTCACGAAGCATGGATATCTTGTGCTGGATAAGCGGGTGCTTCATGATAGTGATGTTCTCAATATTACCGTAACTCATTTCTTCCTCCCGATTTTTTATTCTCTTCCGCTTCTCTCATAGCCCCGTTCTTACCTGTCATTTGCGAAACAGTTATCATTCTTGTTTATCTTATTTATTTTCCTTCTTATCCTCTTCTTTATCATCTTCCTTGTCTTCTTCATTGTCGGAACTGGTGATAAATACTCCATGGCTGTGATCGCCCTTGGGATTGCTTCCAAACTTGTATGTGTTGCCCGGAAGGATCGCATTGAGCAGGATACCGGCAATAGCAGCAATGGACAGTGCCGTAAGTGTTATTGAAGTACTGCCCACATTGAAGGTAAGTCCGTCTGAGAAGCCCAGACCGCAGACAAAGATGACACCTGCGATGATAAGGTTTCTTGACTTTGTCAGATCCACCCTGTTCTCCACTATATTCCTTACACCTATAGCCGAGATCATTCCATAAAGCATAAAGGAAATTCCTCCAATAATAGCCGCCGGCATGGTAGAGATCAGCGCTGAAAATTTGGGTACAAAGGAAAGGATGATAGCCATTACGGCTGCTATCCTGATAACCACCGGATCATATACCTTGGATAGCTCAAGAACGCCTGTATTCTCACCGTAAGTAGTATTTGCCGGTCCTCCTACAAAACCCGCAAGCGCGGTAGCCAGACCGTCGCCTGTAAGTGTGCGGTGAAGTCCGGGATCCTCAATAAAGTTCTCACCCACGGTAGCGGATATTGCAGACATATCGCCAATATGTTCCATCATCGAAGCTATGGCAATAGGTGCCATGACAAGTATTGCCGTTATATCAAACTTACATATCTGGAACTTCGGTAGACCTATGATAGCCGAACCTGCCACTGCTGAAAAATCAATAAGCACACTGCCGTCAGGATTCCTGAAACCGACCACGTTAAGGATCACAGCTACAACATAGGAAATGACAACACCCATAAGTATAGGTATGATCTTAAACATGC
>JAFXVI010000052.1 GCA_017524595.1 Lachnospiraceae bacterium
ACTACCGATATTAGATATAAAAATCTGGATGTTTATCTGGATTGGAATCATCGCAATAATTAAGGTGATAAACATTGTATCCGGGATTATTGTGCGGGGAAAACTAATATCAATTCATTCTGCGATGAATAAGTTTACAGGTGTTTTATTATTTGTTTTGCCATTAACGATAACGATTATAGATTTACGATATAGTGCAGTAATTGTATGTGCAGCAGCTACTTTTGCCGCAATCCAAGAGGGTCATTATATTAGAACAGGAAGGTATGGATATTAAACACAATTTTTTAGAAAAAGGTAAGGGGGAATCTCTCATTCTGCTCCATGGAAATGGCGAGAATTGCAACTATTTTCAGGGCCAGATAGATGAGTTCTCTAAACTGTACCATGTATATGCAATAGATACCAGAGGCCACGGAAAAACGCCGAGAGGCGATAAGCCGTTTACCATACGCCAGTTTGCCGACGACCTGCTACATTTTATGGACGAACACCATATTGAGAGGTCGCATTTGCTTGGCTTTTCAGATGGCGGGAATATCGCTATGGTCTTTGCAATTCAGCATCCGGACAGGGTAAAACGTCTGATCTTAAATGGAGCAAATCTGAATCCGGAGGGAGTAAAACGATCCACGCAGATCCCGATTGAAATAGGTTATAAAATTGCAAAAAGATTTGCCGGGAAAAGTGATTCTGCCAGATTAAATGCGGAAATGCTCGGCTTGATGGTAAACGATCCTAACGTGGAACCGGAAGAGCTTGCGGGAATAGAAGCAAAAACTTTGATTGTTGTTGGTACAAAAGATATGATAAAAGAAGAACACACGAGACGGATTGCGGCGGGCATTCCGAATTCGGAGCTTGTTTTTATTAGGGGAGATCACTTTATAGCAAGCAAAAATCTGCGGGAATTTAATCGGGCTGTTCTGGATTTTTTACGCAGTTAAATCGATATCAAGTGTTATATGTATGATCTGCTAAGAGAAAGAGAGGATGTTTATAATGAAATCAAAACAAAGAATTCTGTTTGGATGTTACGCCATGGTATTGGCTATAATCGGTGACTATCTACCCGGTTTTGGAACGATCAGAACGAGTTCAGATCCTCTCTTATTTTGGCTCATTTACTGACATTCGTTGACGCTTGCATATCCTTATGATACATTAGTATATAATTGATATTGACGATACAAGGTGCCGCGGGCTGTTAAGATCCGGTCAGCGGTTAAAAGGGAAACAGGTGCAAGTCCTGTACGAACTCGTCACCGTATTAGAGGAGTCTGCTTACGTTCATGTCACTGGGAGACCGGGAAGGCTGTATGCAGGTGATGATACTTAAGCCGGGAGACCTGCCTGTATCAAGGTGCTTAAGATCACGAGTAATTGATCGCACGAGGGGGAGATCCCCTTTGTTTTGTTGCGCGTTACTATAAGATCAGTAGCGGGCTTTTTTATTGCCTGTTATAGATAAAATCAAAGAATCATACCGGAACATGATATCTTGGGCCGGTGTATGACGAGGAGGAAAAAATGAAGAAAAAATTAGTAGTAATTGCGTTGGTTTCTTCTGTTTGTGCATCCATGTTATTCGGATGCGGAGGTCAGGCTGCTGCTCCTGCAGCGGATACAGGTACAGGGGAAACCGTGGAAGAAAAGCAGGAAGATAATAAGCATGAAGAGGCACAGACAGAGGATAAGCAGGAAGAAGTACCTGCAGACAATGCAGCGAATGATGATCAGGCCAAGGCAGATGAAGTAGCTGCGCTTATTGATGCAATTTATGTTCAGGAGAGAACGGATACGACTGATGCTGACTGCAAGGCAGCCAAGGAAGCCTGGGATGCACTTACGGATGCCCAGAAGGAGCTGGTTGAAGGTGAAGATGCCGACCCTGATTATTTTGGAAGAGATACAGGTGATGCTTCAAAGGATGATCCGGCTAATGCGGATGATATCGGTGATAAGGAAATCCTGGTAGTAAGCTTTGGTACATCATTCAATGACAGCCGTGCCAAAGATATAGGCGGTATCGAGAAGGCAATTGCGGCAGCTTATCCAGACTGGTCGGTCCGCCGGGCATTTACCGCACAGATAATAATCAATCACGTACAGGCAAGAGACGGAGAGTTCATAGATAATATGGATCAGGCTCTTGAGCGTGCAGTTAAAAATGGAGTAAAGGAACTTGTGATCCAGCCGACTCATCTTATGCATGGTGCGGAGTATGATGAGATGGTAGAAGCAGTAGAAGCATGCAGGGATAAGTTTGATAAAGTGTTTATTTCAGAGCCGCTCCTTGGTGAGGTGGGTAGTGATGCTAAGAGCATAAACAGTGACAAGAAGGCAGTGTGCGAGGCAGTTGTTGCTCAGACCGTTGCCGATTCTGATTATGACAGCCTTGATAAAATGGACGAAGATAAGACAGCGATCGTATATATCGGACACGGTACATCTCATACAGCCAAAGTCACATATTCGCAGATGCAGACCCAGATGGATGAGCTTGGATATAAGAATGTTTTCGTAGGGACGGTTGAAGGTGAGCCTGAAGAGACATCGTGTGAGAATATCATAGAAGCTGTTCATGAAGCAGGTTATACCGGAGTTATCATGAGACCTCTTATGGTGGTTGCAGGTGACCATGCCAATAATGATATGGCAGGTGATGATGACGACTCGTGGAAGAGCCTTTTTGACGCATCGGGATATTTTGAAAAGCTTAATATGCAGATCGCAGGTCTTGGAAGGATTGAGGATGTCCAGAACAGATATGTTGAGCATATCGCAGATGCACTTAAATAATCAGAAAGTGTAAGGAAAATGAAAAACAGGATTACAAAATGTATATTAGCCATAATGACCTGCACTGTCATTATGGCGGGATGCAGCAGGAGTCAGATACCGGAAAAATCGGTAGAGGAAGCGGCTGTTGAAGCTTTGGAAGAAACTGCAGGAAAAGAGAATAAAGAGGCAGAGCCTGATAATCAAGCAGCGCAGATAGAAGATGGAACATATCTTGCTTTTTTTGACACGGACAGCTCGATGTTCCATGTCAATGAAGTAAGCAAAGGCAAGGGAATACTTACAGTAAAAGACGGAAGTATGATGATACATATCGTCATGCCGTCTAAGAATATAGTCAATCTTTTCTACGGCTTGGCAGAAGACGCTAAGAAAGAAGGAGCAGTACTCATAGAGCCGGTCACTGAGGAAGTAACCTATGATGATGGCGCGACAGAAGAAGTATATGCCTATGATGTACCGGTCCCTGTACTTAATGAAGAGTATGATGTTGCCCTGATCGGCAAGAAGCAGGTATGGTATGACCACAAGGTTAAGGTGTCGGATCCGGAGCCCTATGATGAAGAAGCTGCTGCAGACAGTACTGACGGAGATGCTTCCGTATCGACATCATCTGATGAAGAAGGTCTTACTGCGGAAGTAACATTGTCAGGCGGGAGCGGTAAAGCGACTGTTAAATCTCCTGCTAAGATCAGGGAGGAAAAGGGGACTATTATAGCTACCGTTGAATGGAGCAGTCCGTATTATGACTATATGATCGTAGATGGACAGCGGTATGAGCCTGTCAATACGGAAGGCAATTCGATCTTTGAAATACCGATTCCGGGATATGAACAGGATGTCACAGTGTTAGCGGATACAGTAGCGATGAGTAAGCCGCATGAGATAGAGTATGTGCTTAACTTCAAGAAGTAAGAGGCGGATGTATATGATAGCCCACAGTCATGATTGATTGTGGGCTGTTTGATAAGCTATGGTAAAGATCAGAGATAAGAAAAACAGAATACTATCCGGCATATTATTTCTGACAGTCATACCTGTTATATCACTCTTTACAGCGTGTGCAGGCAAGGATACCGCCAATTCACTGAATAAGCCGGCAGATCACCTTGAATTATCCTACGCGAAGCAGTTTGATGTTAGTTCTTATGATGGTGGATATAAGCATATTCATATTGCTAACGGCACGGATTATGTGATCATCCCGGAAGGAAAAAGAGACAGCGATTTAGGTATTGAAGGAGCCGTGCTGATCCATGAGCCGGTTGAAAATATTTACCTTGCGGCATCTTCAGCGATGGATCTTTTTGTAAGTCTTGATTCGCTTGATAGTATTAAGACTTGCTCGACTAAAGCATCTGATTATTCGATAGAAGAAGCAAAAGAAAAGATTGGATCCGGCGAAATAGAATATGTCGGCAAGTACAGTTCGCCTGATTATGAGGTAATACTTAACAGCGGGTGTGATCTGGCGATAGAATCGACCATGATCACGCATTCACCAAAGATAAAGGAAGAGCTTGAGAAGCTTGGTATTCCTGTATTCACAGAGAGATCAAGTTATGAGAAAAATCCTCTGGGACGGCTTGAATGGATTAAGTTATATGGTGTGATCCTTGGCAGAGAGAAGGAAGCTGAGGAGTTTTTTGAAAAAGAAGAGAGGAAAGCTCTTGCCATAGAGAAATCGCTTCAAAAAGAGAAAATAAATGAAGAGGACAGAAAGACGGTTGCTTTCTTTTACATTTCTTCCAACGGCTATGTAAATGTCAGAAAGCCGGGTGACTATGTATCGACAATGATCAGTATGGCAGGCGGAAGATATGCATATGAGGATATCGCAGATGATAGTGACAATGCACTGTCTACAATGAATTTAAACTGGGAGGAATTCTACAGGGATACGGTAGATGCTGACATCCTTATATATAATGCTACCATAGACGGGGGTATAAAAGACCTTGATGAGCTAATCGGTAAAAACACTCTTTTTGCAGATTTTAAGGCAGTAAAAGAGGGAGATGTGTATTGTTCCAATGCGGACATGTTCCAGAAGACAAGTCTTGTCGCAGACATCATTACTGATATGTACAGGGTTATAAACGATAAGGATACTGACAATTTACAATTTATGTATAAGGTTACGGATTGATATGAATAAGAATAAAAGGTGCATAGTACTGTTTATATGCCTGATACTGATGATGTTGCTCCTGATGGTCATCAACATATTAAGCGGTAGCGTGGGTATAGGCGCAAAGGATATAGCGGGTATCATGATGCGCAGGGATGTAAGCAGTGTGAATGGTAAGATATTATTTGATATCAGGCTGCCAAGGATAATCGAAGCGATATTTCTTGGAGGTGCACTTGCTCTGTCGGGATATCTGCTCCAGACCTTTTTTCTTAATCCCGTCGCGGGTCCGTATATACTTGGAATATCATCCGGAGCCAAACTGTTCGTGGCTGTTCTTATGGTTTGCGCTCTTAAGGCAGGCTTTTCCATGAATTCTTTAATGCTGGTCATTGCCGCATTTATTGGGTCTCTGATCGCAACAGGATTTGTACTTACAGTATCTATAAGGGTAAGGTCGATGTCTGTTCTTATAGTCTGCGGTGTTATGGTTGGATATATATGTTCGGCTATAACGGAATTTATCGTGACTTTTGCAGATGATACAAATATAGTCAATCTGCACAACTGGTCTCTGGGAACATTTTCGGCTGCAGGATGGAATGATGCCTGTATATATATACCGATAGTGGTCATCGGAATAGCGGCAGCAGTCCTTATGTCAAAGACTATTGAGGCATATGGTTTCGGAGAGAATTATGCCGGTAGTCTGGGTATCAATATATATGGATTCAGAGTATTGCTTATTATCGTATCAAGTGTTTTATCAGCAACTGTAACAGCTTTTGCCGGTCCGGTATCGTTTGTGGGAATAGCCATGCCACATGTAGCCAGACATCTGTTCAGATCTGAGAAACCTCTGATGATCATTCCGGCATCTTTCCTGCTTGGTTCAGTATTCTGTCTTTTGTGTGATCTTCTTGCCAGAAGTATGTTCTCACCAACGGAGCTGAGCATAAGTACAGTCACAGCGGTATTCGGCGCTCCGATAGTAATCTCGATGATGATAGGAAGGAGGAGCGAGAATGTCTGAAATAGTATTTGAGAATGTACGCGTGGGATATAACGGAATACCGATCGTTGAGAATGTAAGCTTTAATGCCGATAAGGGTAAGATAACGGCTCTCATAGGACCTAACGGGGCAGGTAAGTCCACCATACTTAAGACGGCAGCAGGGCTTTTAAAACAGATAGACGGCAGTGTATATATACGGAATAAATCGATAGGATCATATTCCCCCAAGGAACTGTACAGTATCCTGTCTGTCATGATGACAGACAGGGTTAAGACAAAATTCATGACTTCATATGATGTGGTAAGAGTCGGCCGGTACAGATATACAGGAATATTTGGAGGATTATCGGAGACTGACAAAAGCGTCATAAAAGAATGCATGGAACTTATAGGCGTATGGGATCTTAAGGATAAGGATTACAGCACATTAAGCGATGGTCAGAAGCAGAGAGTACTGCTTGCAAGATCCATTGTATCGCAGCCCGGGATACTTATCATGGATGAACCGGCTAGCTTTCTTGATATGGGCAGGAAGATCGAATTCTTCGATGCGCTTACGAAACTTGTGAAGGAGAAGGAAATAGCGGTGCTCATATCAATGCATGAAGTCGAGCTGATAAGAAAGGTTGCTGATAAAGTAATATGCCTCTCAGGGTCGGGCGGGATCGATGCAATGGGTGATGCGGAAGAATTGATCCGGCCGGAATACATGGAACAGCTTTTTGGCATGAAGAAGGGTAAATATGAAGAATACTTCGGATAAGCATACGACAGCATATATAATGGTTCAGGGCACAATGTCCAATGCCGGCAAAAGTCTTATCGTTGCAGGGCTGTGCAGGGTATTTAAGCAGGATGGATATAAGGTATGCCCTTTCAAATCACAGAATATGGCTCTTAACTCCTATGTGACCGATGATGGTCTGGAGATGGGAAGAGCACAGGTGATGCAGGCCGAAGCCGCCGGCATAAGACCGTCGGTATATATGAATCCGATCCTGCTTAAGCCTGCAGGCGACATGACAAGTCAGGTCATAGTAAACGGTGAAGTATATGCTGATATGAGCGCGAAGGATTATTATTCCGTTAAGAGCAGATTCATACCTGATATTAAGGATGCATTAGGCAGACTCAGTGAAGAGTATGAGATCGTTGTGATAGAAGGCGCGGGGTCGCCTGCGGAGATAAATCTTAAGGATAATGACATAGTGAATATGGGTATAGCAAGGCTTACAGATGCTCCCGTGCTCCTTGCAGGTGATATAGACAGGGGTGGAGTGTTTGCGCAGGTTTATGGTACGGTGGTGCTGCTGCCGGAAGATGAGAGAGTACGCATAAAGGGTATAGTCATCAATAAGTTTCGCGGCGATAAAACGATACTTGACCCGGGTATAGAACAGATTGAGAACATGCTTCACATCCCGGTGTGCGGAGTTTTGCCATATATTGATATAAGCCTTGATGATGAAGATTCTCTTTCCGAGAGACTGAATAATCACAAAAAAGGCGATATTGACATAGCGGTCATCAGGCTGTCGCATATGTCCAATTTTACGGACTTTAATGTATTTGATGAATATGCAGGTGTTGAAGTAAGATATGTCAAAGATGCATATGAATTCGGGGTTCCCGATCTTGTTATCATTCCGGGGAGCAAAAACACGATTGCTGATATAAATGAATTAAGGAGCAGGGGACTTACAGAAACCATATTGGAATATGCTCACAATGGAAAGCCCGTTGCAGGGATCTGTGGCGGATATCAGATGCTCGGGAATAAGATCATTG
>JAFXVI010000053.1 GCA_017524595.1 Lachnospiraceae bacterium
GTATGTATCGAATGAAGAAAAAGCCTGTGCTCCTGCCCATTCGTTCTGCATTATACCCAGGAAATTAACCATCTGGTTGCACAGAACCGATAAATGAGCCGCGGGAGCTGAGGTAATCTTACCTGTGATACCGCCAAGTCCTTCCTTAATAAGCTGCTTCAGCGACCAACCCGCACAGTATCCCGTAAGCATCGAAAGATCATGGATATGTATGTCCGCATTACGATGCGCATCGGCTATCTCCTGATCATATATCTCCGATAACCAGTAATTGGCAGTCACTGCTCCCGAATTGCTTAATATAAGACCGCCCACCGAATATGTAACTGTTGAATTCTCTTTGACACGCCAGTCCTCCACCTTGACATAACTGTTTACCACATCCTTATAATCAAGAATGGTGGACTTCATATTGCGCATCTTCTCACGCTGCTTGCGATATAGGATATAGGCCTTGGCAACTTCGGTATAACCCGCCTGTTCAAGCACGGTCTCGACACTGTCCTGAACATCCTCGACACTTATCCTGTCCCCGTCGAGCTTGCTCTGGAAATCCGATGTCACCCTTAGCGAGAGCAGATCTATCATATCATTATTATACTGCTTCTCGCATGCATCGAAGGCCTTCATGATCGCATCGCTGATCTTACTGATATTAAAATCAGTAACCTGTCCGTCCCTCTTAACAACACTAAACATACCTTATACTCCTCCCCTTCTGTCAGATACGATACCCATTTCGTACACCCCTTGAATTGTAAAATCTGAAAAAAAAGTACGCAGTTTGGTCCGAATCAGTCAAAACCGCGACTAGTGTTAGTATAGCATTGAGGTTTTTAAAAGTCAACGTGAAAACACAAGATATTATGTGGCTTTTTTGATACAAACACTATATCTTGTGGTTTTTATGTTAACCCGATCATGTGATTTTTTAAGGTCAAAAAAACCCCTTCTTCACTATAAAAATGGGGGAAGGGGTCAATGCAAAAGAGTCAAACAAAAATCGACCAACTTGGTCAATTGTTAAAAGTATACAAATTTGTTTTTCTGATTTGTACATTATTATCTTTCAGCTTCTATCCTCTGATCAGGAACGGAGGACTGTTATACGCTCCGTCATCTCGTGCTAAGGAAGATGTATTCCCTTTGCGCTTCCTCATCACCGGGATACTTTTCCAGATATTCCTTCATAAGCACCCCTGCCTTTTTAAAATCAAGAAGATACTCATATGCAACCGCTTCATTAAACCGAAGGCTCTGGTCATATGAAGGATCGTTAAGAGCTATGCCGTTTTCAAAAGAATTAAGAGCCTTCTGATATTCCTTTTGCTTCAGGCTGATAAGGCCCAGTTCATTATAAACAGCTGCGCTGTCCTGATGTTCCTCAAGATAATCCGAATAAAGCCCGGTAGCATAACTGACATCTCCCAGCGCTTCATAGGACTTGCCAAGATATAATATGATCTCTTCTGTATCTCCGTCGGTCCTTGCCTCCTCAAAATAATTTCTCGCCTCATCATATTTTCCAAGGTAATAAGAAAACATTCCCGATTGATATGCCGTCATCTTGGAGTTTTTCGAAAGAGCTCTGCTGATATAGTCTTCACCCTCCGCTTTCATGCCTGCCGCATCGAGTGCCTGATAAATGCATATATACATGTCCAGGTCTCCAGGTTTCAACTCAACCGCCCTGTCAAAATCACTGATGGCACTTTCTTTATCATTCTTAAGAAGCTCAACCCTTCCCCTGAGATAGTGGGCATCCGGCGAGCGCTCATCGAGACTTAAGATAGCATTATAGGTATCAAGCGCCTCATCCAACTCGCCACACTTATACTCTGCCATGGCCAGATAAAAGTTTATATCATAATCAACCTTTTTAACCAATCCGTTGGAGGCCTTCAATGCCTGTTCAAACGCTTCTATCGCCTCCTCGTATCTTCCCTGTCCCATATAGGCAATACCCATGCCGCGATATGTAAGGCGTTTATCCTCCCCTTCTTTAAGCGCATTATCAAAACATGCAACGGCCATTGAATAATCCTGCTGTTCGATCGCATCCATTCCCTGGTTTATGTTTTCTTTGCCGCCCCCGATGTCACAGCCGCCAAGCACTGCCGCAACCGCAACACAGCATACTGTTTGTATAAACTTCCTTCTGCTTATCATCTCTTGAATTCTTTCATAATATGTAAGAAATACTACGTGTTTAGTATAACCGACTTTTATATGTTTTACAATAACAGCCGCCCGTGCTATAGTATATTCATGTCTGAAACGGAAAAAATACTGCAAAAGAAATTTTTCAGCGGCAGCACGCTTAAGATCATTGCCTGCATCAGCATGTTTATAGATCATACATTCTATGTACTCATGCATACATACAGGAGCTACATATCATCCCTTGATTATGTTTCCATACAGCATTTCAACAGGATATATATATTCGGACGCAACGTAGGACGCGTAGCCTTCCCCATATTCTGTTTTCTTCTTGTTGAGGGATTTTTCCATACGAAAGATATAAAAAAATATTTGCTGCGGCTCCTTATAATGGCCTTTATTTCCGAGCATGCTTTTAATCTTCTCTATTCAGGGCAGCACTTTGACAGGAATGGTCAGAATGTATTCTTTACACTGTTCATCTCTCTGCTTACCATCTGGGGGATTGATACCGTTCTGAAAACAGAGAAGCTGCTCCCCGCAATATCTTCAATACTCATTGCCATCATTGTGCTTGCAGGATGCCTTGCAGCCTATTTTCTTAAGACCGACTACTCATATCACGGAGTAATGTCAGCCATCGTGTTCTACTTCCTTCACCAAAGCCTGTTACTTGCATGTCTTGGAGGAGCTGTTACATTTATATGGGAACCATGGGCGATCACTGCGATCCTTCCTATATTCCTGTACAACGGTAAGCGAGGGCTTAAGGCTAAATATATCTTCTATATATTCTATCCACTTCATATTTACATCATTTACTGTTTCATCAATTATGTACTATACAAGAACCCCTGAGCATAATGCCCAGGGGTTCTTATCATAAATGAAATCTTTTGATCACCGTTTACTCAATAGACAATCCACTCCAGATATCATCGGGAACCAGCGCAACATATGTGCGTCCAGTATTAAGAACTATCTCGTTGCCGTCCTTATCATAATACCTGGTAGGCGTAAGCTCATCCTCCTTGGTCCATGTTACCGGAATGCACTTACCATTTGTAATATAATATCCGTCACGGTTAAAATCGATCGAATGGAACATCATGTATCCGTTGGCATCAAACTGTACATAGCGGCAGTTCTGGATCAGTATGTTCTTAAATGAAAGCTGTGTATCACCGTTTCCGGGATCCGTATGCTTGTTTCCATACTCCGAATACAGATAAGTTCCGCTTCCTTCATCATAATCCATATACGGCTTGTTGTGCTTATAAGGCATCTGGATATGTGTAGCAGATTTCGTATCCGAGTACTGGCTAAGATCATTGGGCTTGCTTGCCGAGGTAAACTGGTAATGCGGACCGGGATAATAATCATTATATGTTCTAGAATACTTGGGATGACTCTCAAAGTTCTTGTCTATATCACCCTCAAGTATATACTCGGTAAACTCCCTTGACTTACCATTATTGACACGCGAGAATGTACCGCTGAAATTCTCGACATAATCCTTAGCCATGTAATCATCAATATAGAACGGTCCACCG
Source organism: Lachnospiraceae bacterium (assembly GCA_017524595.1). Taxonomy (GTDB): domain Bacteria; phylum Bacillota; class Clostridia; order Lachnospirales; family Lachnospiraceae; genus UBA2868. The sequence goes on from JAFXVI010000053.1 coordinate 3,717, forward strand.
TCATGACATATTACAGCATTCCATTCAGGTACTATCTGTAGGTTTGTCGGCCTTACGCTTCGGATACTTCCTATCTGTTTAATGCTGTTATAATCCTTGAACAACACCATAAGACGCGTAACACCGTCATTGGCGGTACTGTTGGTCATCTCATAAACAACATCCGACTGTGATACTCCGTAATGAGGAAGTGCCGTCTTCTCATTATCGATCATTACAGCTATGGGTCTCTGTTCCTTAAGTGCCTCATCTATCCATTCGTTTGTCAACTCACTTCTGTACATGCCGGGACGGACTTCTTCATCATCGCTATCAACAGAAATAGCATCTGTCGGTGACGCATCGTCATCTGTTACAACCTGTATGACCGGTTCGTTACTTGATGTGTCCGGTTCACCTGCAGGCGCCTCTTCCTCCGCACTGCATCCAGCCAGCGCCAACGCTGTTGTCAGCGCAAACAACAGGAAAAAATTTCTTTTTTTCATGATTAATATTGCCTCCCTTGTAATCATTTAAAACCCCAAATCACACTACCTTATCTATTTTACCAAATAATCTTGTATAAGTCACTGAAAAAATACACAAGTTTTAGATTTTTTATCGATCATGTTTAATATATTTGCCGATAAATTCCTCTGTATACAGCTTTGCGCCCTTCTCATTTAAATGAGATGAATCACCAAAATACATATTATCATAACAGGGAATATCGGTTTCAAACAGTATTTCGGGATTATCGTTCGCAAACCTGTTGATATAGCCTGCATACTCTCTGACATATCCCGGATCCAGCCTGCTATATGAAGCCTCATTCATCGGAGGCTGAAGCACAACGGTGTCTATCCCGTTGCGTGAACACAGCTTGAGTAATCTTTCAAAATAATGCGTTATCAAAAGATGCTCCCCTCCCCTGTTCATTTCTGTATAGTTGGCTTCATAATTGATATCATCGCATCCGTCGGCAGTCCCGTAAAGCGCATGCCCGCGATCACTTACCTGCCGCTCATACAGTTCTCTGTTAACACTAAGCCTTCCATTCCCTCTTGAATTGATAAGCGCAGGGAGATAACTGTCGGGAAGCCGCAGATACATGCTCAATATATCAAACCTGTCAAAATCATCCAAAACCTCAGCACCATAGGATCTTCCCTGTGAATACACATTCATCGCTTCACTGAAAGTCAGATGATGAAAATACATTGTCCTGGTCTCATAATTGTCCATATATGAATAATGGAACGGCGCAAACATTATGACTACACGCTTTGGAACACCGTTGTTTGTTATGTAATGCTCAAGCGTATAATACATTTCAACAGATGTGGCTCCTCCGATCCCAAGGTTTACATAATCTTCTCCCAGCATTTCGGGAACCAGATCTGCCATCGCCCTTGAATCACCCAATATCAATGATGCTCCTCCAATGCCTGTGGCTTCCCTGCCTTCCTGTACCATCTTCGTATAGTGCCAGGAAGGATATTCCTCATCCATGTAACCCATGGGATTAAGAAAAGTATATGCAACCACTGCAATGAGCGGAACAAGTGCCAATATGCATTTTGCCGTGAATATAAGCAACCGTTTCATTTAAAACCCCTGATACAAAAACTCCTGAGTAGACAGATTGCAGGAAAAAATTATCATTGTAAAAATAAGATAATATACGCACCACCTGGCAACAACCGGCGTCCTGTCAAGCAATGAATATACTTCGCAGTTTTTCTTTTCACACATTATGTCAACCATCAACAGCACTATAAGCGCTACAATTACAAATATAAGATTAAGACTCCCAAGGCCAAGACCCGTTATGGTACCATCGGTAAGCTGCGAAAGCCTGATGCCCGTAAAGGTCCTGCGAAGCTCATCGATCGCAGTCATAACGTTTCCCGCACGGAAAAATACCCATGTCACGCTGACAAGCGCATAGGTATATGCAATGCACAGTACCCTTCCCATCCCTTCCTTACTGCTCAGCTTAAGGAAACTTCCTGCCTTTTCCTTAAGCGGCAAAAACACATATCCAAGCACCTGGTATATTCCGAACAATATACCCCAAATGAGGAAGTTAAGGGTGGCACCATGCCAGATCCCGCTAACGGCAAATACGATCATAATATTTATATAACGTCTAAACGTTCCCTTCCTGCTGCCGCCAAGAGGTATATACAGATAATCCCTGAACCATGTAGACAGCGAAATATGCCATCTGCGCCAGAAATCCGAAACGGATACAGCCAGATAAGGTTGTCTGAAATTACGCATGATCTTAAAGCCCATGACTCTTGCAGCGCCTATGGCGATAAATGAATACCCTGCAAAATCACAATATATCTGAAAGCTGTACGCGATAAGGGCAACGATCATCGGTATCCCCCGGTAACCTCCCAAAAACCATCCTTCACTGACAGCACCCGTGCCCGAATAGACAAACTCAGTAAGTATGCTCAACCTTCCTACTATCACCATCTTAAGAAAATATCCCCATAACATCATGAACAACCCTTCCTTAACTCTCACCGGATCCCATTCATGTTTCTCATTTATCTGAGGTATCAGATTCTTTGCTCTCTCGATAGGACCCGACAGTATGCAGGGAAAGAACGAAACGAACAGTGCATATTTAAGGATATTATGCTCGGGCTCCACTTCTTCCCTGTAGCAGTCCACGATATAGGTAAGCGACTGAAAAGTATAGAATGATATGCCGGCCGGAAGGAGCAGACTGAATTCCCGCTCCGTCTCAAACAGTGACAGGATAAAATCTGAATATTTGAAATACATGAGTATGAACAGATTGAGCACAAAGCCCGCACCGACATACAGACGCTTCTGCCCCTGCGTTTCAGCATTGTAAACAAGACGTCCCGCAGACCATGTTATCACTGTGGAAACCATAAGAAGAACTGTGGCTGACTGATCCTGACATGCATAGAAAAAATAGCTGCCAAGCAGCAGCCATATATATCTGTACCTGTGCGGGATCAGAAAATACAATATCACTACAGCAGGAAAAAAGAGCATAAAAGGAAGTGAATTGAATAACATCAGCGCCTCCCCTGTAATTGCTTGATATTCGATTTTGATTGTACTATAATAGGAAAATAATCGCAAGAGGAGTTATAATGTCTCAGAACAATGATACCAACATAAAGAAACCCCGCAAGATGACCAAAACCGAGGTCAAACGCGAGATAATGGAATGGATACTGATACTGGAAATAGCCGTAGTCATTGCAGTAGTCGTTAACATGTTCCTGATCGTCAATGCAGTCATCCCATCAGCATCCATGGAAACTACGATAATGACAGGCGACCGTATCTTCGGCAACCGTCTTGCATACAAAAATCAGGATCCTCAGCGCGGAGATATCGTTATCTTCAGATTCCCCGATGACGAATCCCAGCTGTTCATCAAGCGTGTAATAGGACTCCCCGGAGAAACACTGGAGGTACGCAACGGCAGGGTGTATATAAACGGTGATTCGATGCCTCTTGAAGAACCTTATATCAAAGTGGATCCTATAGGTGATTACGGGCCCGTTACCATCCCTGAAGACGGATATTTCATGATGGGAGACAACCGTAATTATTCCGCCGATTCGAGGTTCTGGGTACATCCCTTCGTGATGAAGGACAAGATACTCGGCAAGGCTGTATTCAGATATTACAGACAATTTGGAGCAATAGAATAAAGATCATTTATCATCGGCCGGCAGGGTGTATTCCGTTGCCGGCTGATTTTTATTTACAAAATACAGATAGCATACGGCAAAAATAACCATGAAAATAGAGATAAACTGTGAAGTAGACAGAATGCCTACCATTCCCCTGTCCTTATCGTCGCGGAATATCTCGATAATGAACCTGCCAACACCGTACATCAGAAGATATATCCCCGACACCATCCCCCTGTACTTTACCTTCCTTGTGATCAGTATGAGAAAAACTGCCAGAAGGATATCAAACAGGGCTGATATCAACTGGGTCGGGATAAGCCGTATCCCCGCAGGAGCAAGTGAATTCTCAGGAAATACCACGCCGAACCATGAATCGGTAGGCTTGCCGTAGCAGCAACCCGCCATAAAGCAGCCGACACGTCCCAACCCCTGATTTATCGCAACCGCAGGCGCCATCATATCCATATATGTCAGGAACGACAGCTTCTTTATCTTACAATAAACAAAGATCGATAGTATGCCTGTGATTATCCCGCCGTATACAACAAAGCCCTCTGAACCCAGCGTACTCATCGGCGATATCAGGAACTGCCTGAAGTTGACTATAATAAACATGATCTTGCCGCCCATCCAGCCGAACAACAGCACACATATCGAAATATTGGTAAAATCATCCTCGGACAGTCCAAGCTTCTTAGTCCTGTAGCCTCCTATAAGCACAGCCAGAACAAAGCCTATTCCTATCATAAGTCCGTATCCATGAACCGTGAACGGCCCTACTGTAAATAAATCTATTGCCATATAACACCTCTTCAGTCACTTTCAGTGACAGCTTCTCTTCGATCTAAAACCTAAACAATCTTCAGTCCTGTTGTTTCGTCGCAGCCAAGCACTATGTTCATACACTGGATCGCCGCTCCGGAAGCACCCTTGCCAAGATTGTCAAAACATGCATTTATTAACAACCTGTCATCATTTCCGCTAACATAGATCCTCGCATCATCCCGCCCGCTCATAGCGTTGGCCGACAGGAATCCTCCTGTTTCGGACTCGCTTCCAAACGGCATGACCTTAATGAACCGCTCGCCCTTATAATAATCTGCAAACATATCCCTCAGTTCACATGGAGTCATCTTCTTCCTGCACAAATGAGTATATATCGGGAAAGTCACTAACATACCGCAATAATAATCATCAACAACCGGTGTAAACAGCGGCTCTCTGTCAAGACCGCAGATCACCTTCATCTCCTTAAGATGTTTATGCTGCTGGGAAAGTGCATATTCTCTCGGCGCAAACAGCTCATCTCCCTTATCCTCGCCTTCGTATAAAGCTATTGTTTTCTTTCCTGCTCCGCTGTAACCCGACAGAGCACTGACAGAAACAGGATAGTCCGTACCGATAACGCCTGACTGTATTAGCGGATATACCATCATGATGAACCCCGAAGCATAGCACCCCGGAACGGCGATCCTTCTACTGTTCTTAATGTTCTCCCTGAACCGGGGAGCCAGTTCCGGAATCCCGTACGCCCATCCGGGTTCGGTCCTGTGGGCAGTGGATGCATCTATGAGCACGGTATGATCATTATCCTTATCCATAAGTGATACTGCTTCCCTTGCGGCGTCATCCGGCAGGCACAGAAAAGCTACATCCGCTCCATTTAGATATTTAGACCGTTCGCAGTTATCCTTCCTGAGTTCCTCAGGTATATTTAACAGCTCGATATCATCCCTGTCCGTAAACCTGTCGTTTATCCTAAGACCCGTAGTTCCTGCGCTTCCGTCTATATAGACCTTTGTTTTATTCATAAATATCTCCAGTGTTATGTAAACTAATATCCGATAAACAAATACGTAACTATTCGAACACAAGAAAACCGCGGAAGCACTCCGCGGCTTCTCTTATGTATTACAAATATCTCTATTCTATGATAAATTCACCTACTATTGACTTGAGCTGCTCTACACACTGCAGACTCTCTTCAACCAGATCATTGGTCTCTGACGTTCTTGTGACCATATCGGTAGTCTTGTCAGCGATATCGGTAACTCCCAGAGTAGACTCTCCAACTGTCGATGTAATGCCTGACATGGCATCACTTATCTTTGAAATGGAATCCGCAAGATTGATGATCGATTCATGAACATCATTCATGCTGCGCTTGAACTCCATTGCATCCGAACTGTACTGCTCGCTGACCTCGGCAAATTCCTGATAATCGTTAAGCACTGTTTCCTCAAGGAATCCCGTTGTTTCCTCAAGACAGGCTGTCATGTTGGCAACAGCCGCATTAACTTCGCCGACTATTCCGTTGATATCTGTGACCGACTTGCTCGTCTGTTCAGCAAGATGCCCGATCTCAGTAGCAACAACCGCAAATCCGCGTCCTGCCTCTCCTGCCCTTGCAGCCTCAATGCTGGCATTGAGTGCAAGAAGAGAAGTCTGTGATGATATTGACATTATCGCTTCCGTAAGTTCATTGATCTTACTTACAGCCTTACTGTCCTCTATAGCATTCGCCGAACGTATCTTAACGGAATTATATGTCTCCTGAGTCCTGCGTGTAGCCTCGACTGTCTTATCCCTTAAAGAGTTGGCCCTGTCCATAACCTCTATGCTCAATTCATCTCCACGTTCTGAAAGCTGCGTAATATCCTTGGCTCCGTTCTGCATATATCCGATATTGGCATAAATGCTCTCAGTCGTAGCCGCTGTCTCTTCCATACCTGCCGCAAGTTCCTGCGTTGTTGCCGAATTGTCGGTACACATATTGTTTACTACATTCGTAACGCTCTGCAACTGGTTAACATTGCCGTCTATCCTTGTACTTGCATCCTCTATATTGCCTACCATCTTGGCCAGATTAGACCTCATCTGCACTACCGCGCGAGCCATTGCTCCGGTCTCATCCTTACGCTTACACAACTTATCTGCTCTCTGACTCTTCCTGAAATTAAGCTCTGAAGTCCTTGCTATAACATCTGTAAGCATCTTAAGAGGTTTAACCAGCATGGAGCTCAATATATATGCAAGCACCGAACATACCAGCAGAACAACGACCGCTATGATTATGGCCATGTTTCTTATCTTATTAACCTTGCCGGTAACCTCAGTCTTGGAAACATCGCACACAAGCAGATATCCAACCTTGGTCAGCGCGTATCCCGCTATCCTGTTGCCTGATCCACTGTTATATACCACCATACCGCTGTCATTATTGAAAGCATCCATCACCTCCTGGGCTGTCATTGTCTGTCCCGCAAGAGTTTCATCCTGACTGTATTTGATGACCGCCTCATCTGTGACAAGGATCACATTAGTAGTCTCATATCCCTCGATCTTAACCGTATCAAGGATCTCAGCATATCTTGATACCGGCTGTGTGATACCACCGGTCTCGACATCTATAACGTCCCGCTCTGTCTCAGCCATATACTGCATCTGCGTGCTTATCTGCTCAACCATTGAGTCCTTGAACCTGGATACTGTAAGCAGCATTACGATCACCACTGCCACTACCAGTGACGCAATAACAAGCATCATTATTTTAAAACAGATGGAATTCAGAAATGTTGTCCCGGAATCCGGACCCTTCCTGGCCGTTCCCGCTTTTTTCTTAGACTGCTGCTTCTCCATAATGTAGCCCCTCCCAAAATAATTTGTTGCCAAATAAGTGTAATATAGATATGTAAAACATTATACAATAATCATACCTATAGTTCAACAGATTCTATGAAATAGTACCAAAGCCCTCCCAGAATTCCTCCAATTTATCCGAGGCACCGGCAAGAGTCATCTGTTCATATCTTTTCCACTCCCGTGGGAACAACTTAAGGTACGCAGATGTAAGGAATCTCTCATCAAGCAAGGCAACCACTCCCACATCATCCACAGTACGTATCACACGGCCTGCGGCCTGCAATACCTTGTTCATGCCCGGAAACCTGTAAGCATAATCAAAACCGTCAAGTCCGTTAAGCTCATAAGCTTCCTTCAGTATCTTTCTCTCATTACAGACCATGGGAAGTCCGGTTCCGACTATTATCGCCCCTATGAGGCTGTCATTCTTAAGATCTATCCCCTCTGAAAAAATCCCCCCCATTACACAAAATCCAACCAGCGACTGTATGGTAAGTCCATACCTGGCCGGAAGCATCCCCGGCGTAAATGCTGCAAGGAATTCTTCCCTCTCGACCTCACTCATTGACTGTTTCTGCGCAAGGATCACAACCGTATCAGATGCAAAATACTCATTATATACGCTAAGTACTTCATACAGAAATGCATGCGATGGAAAAAAAACCATATAGTTACCTGCCCTTGCCGCAACGATCTTAGATATATACTCAGCAATATTATGGTATTCAGTTTCGTTTCTACGGGTATATTTGGAACTTACATCGCGCGCTATGAACAGACCCCGTTTTTTTTCATCAAAGACCGAACGTGCATATACAGCATAGTCATCTGTTTCAGCTCCCAACATATCCTTGTAGTAGCCTATCGGAAGCAATGTGGCTGAAAAGAAAACCGTACTCACTGCTTTTACGAGGCGCTGTTTCAGCGAGTCGGCCGGATTGATACATAAAAGCTTTAACATAAAATCACCGCCCCGCACATGCTCACAGTAGATGCGGTAATCATGCTCGCCCATGTTATCATACATATTTAAAAAATGCCGTATCCTGAAATAAAAATCAAGCAGCACTTCCTTATCCTTAAAATTCTCCTGTTCGTCAAGAAAAGTCTCAAGCCTTGCCATAAGTCTTGAAAACGCCATTACTATATCGCTTATATCCTCCAGTACCGTATATTCGCTGCACTCCCGCTTAAGCGAAAGAAGCTTGCGGTTTCCGGATCCAAACGCCCTTGCAAGCCTTGAATCCGCCTCATTTACAAGCCGCTTCAAGACAAGAAAATCCTCTTTATACAAAGCGGCACTGTACATATCCATTCCCCGGTCCACAAGATTATGAGCTTCATCCACAAGAAAAACATATTTACCCTGAACTGCATCTGCAAAGAAACGTCTCAAATATACATTGGGATCAAATACATAATTGTAATCACAGATCACCGCATCAGAAAACAACGACATATCAAGACACATCTCAAACGGGCATACATTATGTTTATACGCATATTCTTCTATTACTTCTCTTGTAAACGAATCCTCATGCTCTAACAGGTCATACATAGCATTGTTGATCCTGTCAAAATGTCCCTTCGCCCTCTCACAGCCTTCCGGATTGCATTCACAACTCTCAAGCGGACATATTTTCTCCTTGGCAGTTATAACGACTGATTTAAGCTTAAGTCCCTGCCGTCTCAGTATGTCGAAACAATCCGCCGCCACTGTTCTTGTTATCGTCCTTGCCGTAAGATAGAATATCTTATCACACAATCCTTCACCCATGGCTTTGATGGTCGGAAATACCGTAGATACCGTCTTGCCGACACCGGTAGGCGCCTCAATGAACAGCTTTTTCCCATGTAATATGGTCCTGTATACCTGACCTGCAAGTTCCTTCTGTCCTTCCCTGTATTCAAACGGAAATCCCACACTGTGTATAGAAGTGTTCCTTATTTCTCTAAATGAAAATTCAAAATCAGCCCAGCGCCTGTACCGGCTTACAAGGTCCTCGAACCAGCGCTTTATTTCGCCAAAGGTATAGGTTTCATGGAAGTATTTGGTCTCAAGTGTGATTTGGTTTACATAAGTCATGCGAACGGTTATCTCTAAAAGAGATTCCTGTTCCGCAAAGATAAATGCATAACATTTGGCCTGTGCCAGATGGACAGGCACAGGTTCTTTGATACGGTCAAGATCAATATACTGGGTCTTTATCTCATCAATAACATAATTGTCTTCATTAAAAATGATACCGTCTGCCCTTCCTTCAATAACGATATCATAATCATCAAGGTTTATTATCTTTTTGAGAGCAACCTCAGGATGATAATTGCTACCCATGCGCTGCTGGATCATCCGGTGTATCCTCGCACCCTCAAGCATTAGCTGCACATCCTGTCCGCTCTTCTTTCTGTTGTCAATATCACCCGACCTTAAAATGAACTCAACCAGGCCGCGTACTGAGACTACTATTCTGTTCCTGTCTGACCCCTCACCCATTCACTGCTCCGTAACCCTGTTCACAGCTCAACGGCATATACATGTCCTCCGGCAAGCTTATCCGTATACTCCTCGTAAGGAAGTGGCTTGTCGAACAGATAACCCTGTATCATTGTACAGTTCATATCCTTAAGTATCCTTGCCTGTTCTGCAGTCTCACAGCCCTCAGCTATAACCTCCATGCCCAGTCCGGTCACCATCGACATGATGGAACTTAAGATCACACGGTCTTTGGAATCTTTGACAGTGATGTCGTCGATAAATGATTTGTCAATTTTGATAACATCTACATTAAGATCTTTAAGAAGGCTTAGTGAAGAATATCCGGTACCAAAATCATCTATGGAAATGCATATCCCCTGTTCACGTAATTCGTTAATATATTTCTCAAGGGTCATATAGTCTTCAGAACTAGCACTTTCGGTCAGCTCTATCTCAATAAAGTCAGGATTGATCCTGTATTTCTGAATAACGTTTATAACATCATCGATCAAATGAGGATTGCGAAGATGAAGCTTGCTGAAGTTGACCGATACACGCGCCGGGACTATGCCCTGTCCGGTCCAATGTCTTATATTCTCACATACCCTTTCCAGAACATAGAAATCAAGATCGCAGATAAGTCCTTCTTTTTCAAGCACAGGAACAAAACCGGCAGGGCTTATTATCTGATCGTCGCGTTTCCAGCGTACCAAAGCTTCACAGCCGCATATCTTACCAGTAAGGCTATTAACCTTAGGCTGATAATATACAAGAAATTCCTTGCGTGTCAGAGCGGTCCTGAAGTATGAGATGATCTGCCTCTCATTGTTGGCGCGTTCAAGTATTTCCGGACGGAACCACACAACTTCCGAATCACAGACCTGCTTGGCATATACTAATGATGCGCTGGAACGGCTTAAAGCTTCACCGATGTTATTAATATGCGCCGGTATCGGATAGACACCCGAACGGGCCGAAATCCCGAGTGCACGTGTCTGATTATCAAGGACCACCGTTATATTTATCTTGGATATATAATTAAGATAGTTGTCGACATTCTCATTCTTAAGAAGTGCAACAAAATTGTCGCCGCCGAAACGTGCTATGATCTCATCCTGTTTATAGAAATTCAAGAGCCGGCTGCCGTATTCCTTAAGAACAGTATCGCCGGCCTGGCTTCCAAAAGTCTGGTTAATATAGTTGAAGCTCTTAAGATTTGAAAAAACAACGGTATATTGGTTCAGGATACCCTTAATGCTTAACTCCTGACTGAACTTCATGAAGTATGTAGTATTCGGAAGCATAGTCAGGTAATCGGTCAGCTGACGCATATTGAGCATTTCTGTTACGCGTGCCTTTGCCAGGACTACATACATGTTTTTTATAAGAAAATCAAGTGCCGATTTTTCCTCCTCATTCCATTTATAACCGGCAACCGGAAATACTGCAAAGCTTACGTTGCCCTTGGCAGGGCTTTTAAACATACGCGTATGTGCGAGCAGTTCAAAACCCAGAGGGGATTCATAGAGTACGCGAAAATCATTCAGGCCGACAGCATCGGCGCTGCTTGGCGGGATTTCAGTCCTTATCTCAAACTTTCCGAGATGCATTTCATCTGATATATTCAAAAGCGCTCCGGGAATGAGATTGACGATATCTTCAGCAGATACGGTTTCAGCTTGCAGTGCATTATAGAATTGTCTATATCCTTCGCTGCATAATGTTGTCATGTTTATTGCGCTCCGTGACATAAAAAGATATACTAATACTATCATGAAACGGGCTAAAAAACAATGAGAAAGAACCAAATATCAACAACAGGAGGTTGCAGAATGGACAATATACTGGATTACGATACCGTTACGCTTGATGAGGAGGATAATACTCTTGAAATAATCGATCAGACACAACTCCCATACAGGACTCAGATACTGAAACTTACTGAAACAAAGGACATTTGGGATGCGATCTATCACCTTAAGGTACGAGGTGCCCCTGCGATAGGTGTTGCGGCTGCGATAGGTCTTTATATCGCATCCACGCAGGCTGATACAGATGATATTGAGGAATTCCTGAATTATGTCCGTGAGAAAAAAGAATACTTAAACAGCGCCAGACCCACGGCAGTCAATCTTTCCTGGGCACTTGAACGGATGGAGAAAGTATGTCTTGATAACAGGAATCTCGACATTCCGAAAATATGCAGTCTGCTCAAACAGGAAGCGCTTAAGATAAAGGCTGAAGACACGGAAATGTGCTACCGTATCGGAGAAAACACGCTTGGCCTGCTTGATAAAGGATACGGTCTGCTTACTCATTGTAATGCAGGACAGCTCGCAACATCCAGATACGGTACAGCCACATCAGCCATGTATCTTGGATATGAGAGAGGGTATGGTTTCAGGATATACTGTGATGAGACCAGGCCGCTGCTTCAGGGTGCCAGACTGACAGCTTATGAACTTTCATCAGCCGGAATGGATGTAACTCTTGTATGCGATAATATGGTGTCTTCGTTAATGAGGCAGGGACTCATTAATGCCGTGCTCGTAGGATGTGATCGTGTGGCAGCTAACGGAGATGTTGCAAATAAGATAGGTACATCTGTGGTTGCGACAGTGGCAAGGCGGTATAACGTACCGTTTTATGTATGCGCACCATCATCCACGATAGACCTTAGCACTGCATCTGGAAACGATATAGTGATAGAACAAAGGCCTGCGGAAGAAGTAACAGAAATGTGGTATGAGCGACGTATGGCGCCTGATAATATCAAGGTGTATAATCCTGCTTTCGACGTCACGGACCACGAACTAATATCGGCTATAATTACAGAAAAGGGAGTGATCCGAGAGCCGTATCTTAAAAACCTGAAAGGATTTTAGATCTTCAGAGTGTCAGATCGCCTTCATGTATCCATCCGATCTTCCGAAACGCCTGCCCAAAGAGCCATGTGAGGACAGCGGGCAGGACGAAACAGATCAGAACAAGGCCGATCCAGTCAAATGCAGTTATGGAGGCTTTGGTACCGGCTGCGATATCGTTTATCCATCCGGTATATACACCTATCTGCCCCACGAGGCCGCAGGTACCCATACCGGATGAGATTGCCTCTCCGTTCATCTGCATACGGAAAACACAGGTTGCTACAGGTCCGGTTATGGCTGAAGTAAGGATGGGGGGGATCCATATCCTCGGATTTTTGACAATGTTGCCCATCTGGAGCATGCTGGTTCCTATCCCCTGTGAGATAAGACCTCCGACTCTGTTCTCTTTATAACTCATAAAGGCAAAGCCTACCATCTGTGCACAACATCCGGCAACTGCAGCACCGCCCGCAAGCCCGGTAAGAGAAAGCGCAGCACATATGGCAGCCGAACTTATCGGAAGAGTGAGTGCGATACCAACTATCACCGAAACAAGTATGCCCATCACAAACGGATGCAGTTCCGTAGCCCACATGATCAGTCGTCCGACTGAGCTGGCCGCCGCTCCTATGGCCGGAGCAAGTCCTATGGACAGCAGCACTCCAATACCTATAGTTACAAGAGGAGTCACCAGTATATCGATCCTGGTCTCTTTGGATATCATCTTGCCAAGCTCGGTAGCTATGATCGCGATCACCAATACCGCCAGCGGCCCTCCTGCACCTCCAAGGGTATTTGCGGCACTTCCTACGGCAAGCATTGAAAACAGTACAAGATTGGGAGCCTTAAGGGCATAGGCTATAGCAACAGCCATTGCGGGACCCGCAACTCCCTTGGCATACCCGCCCATATCGATCAGAATCTGTACACCGAACTGCGTTCCTATGGTCGAAAGGATCGTGCCAATAAGAAGTGACGCGAACAGACCGCTTGCCATCGCACCCATCGCATCAATAAAGTATCTTTTCCAGGATATCTCTATATCCTTTTTTTTAAGAAAGGCCTTGAAACCTCCCTGTGCTCCGGTATTATTATTTTCACTCATGATAACTCCTCAAATCCGTTTATTCTTCCGTTACTGCAAACATATTATTCCGTTCATCAAGCGCCCGCTCCCCGAGTTCTTTAAACTTTGAAAGCGGTATGGCAGGACTGTACAGATATCCCTGATAAATATGGCATCCCACATCTTCAAGAGCTTTGCGTTGTTCTTCTGTTTCGACATATTCTGCTATCGTCTCTATGTTAAGTCCTTCGGTGAGGCGGGATATTGATGAGATGATCTCCCGGCTCCGTTCGTTGAAGACATCACGGCTTATTCCGCCATCGAGCTTGACTATATCGAATATGCTCGACTGGAGATACTTGATCGAAGTATTTCCCATTGAGAAGTCATCTATACCGAAGGTATAACCCAGCGTCTTGATCCGCTGCAGCCTGGCTATAAAGTTGTCATCCACCTTAAGGGTTGCCTGTTCCGTGATCTCAATGAGAACATGCTTACACTTGCCGGGATAGATAATGTGAAGGTTCTTTAAGAAGTCCTCAAACTCATCTGTCTGGATAGTGATACCCGTTACATTTATTGAGATATGGAAGTTCTCATCCTCCTTGTATTTAAGCAGTTCATCAAGATGCCTGAATACTGTCAAGAAGATCTTTTCCTCAAGTTCTGTAAGCCTGTTAAGTTCCTCTGCCAGTGCTATAGCAAGCGGAGGATATATCGGTCCATACTGTTCATGTGTCCAGCGCAACAAAGCTTCGGCTCCGATAAGTACATGTTCCTCGTTGAACTGCGGCTGGTAATACAGCACAAAATCATCACTGTCAATATAGTCGCTCAGTTCGGCTGCCAGCGTCCTTGCTATCCTGCCGGGATCACCCGGAAGAGTCAGGAACTCAACAGGTTCACGGCTTTCCTCACATTCCTTGAGTATATCCTCAAGTAGTCTGACCTTCTCATGCGAATTCATGAACTTGATCCGGTCGTTTATCCTGACAAAAGGAAAATATATAAGAGTTCCGACGATTATACATACTATCTGAAGCACGGAACCCGCTACCGAACCGGTAGCAATATATCCGCCAAAGATGATCGGCGTCGTCCAGTTGACTGCATGTGTAGCTACAGGAACTAGCCCCAAAGCCATTGCACAATAGCATATCAGTATATTAGCGATCGGAGCAAGCAGGAAAGGTATCAGAAATACCGGGTTGAATATTATTGGCAATCCCAGTATCAGCAGCTCGTTTATATTAAATATCATGGGTATGGAAGCTGTACGTGCAAGAAACTTGTCATTCTTCTGCTTACTGAATATAAGTAGCGCGATTATCAAAGACCAGGTGGAACCGCAGCCACCAAGCAGAACAAAGACATCTATAAACACACCGGTAAGTATCGGATCAAGGCCGCTAGCCGGCTTATTTATGTAATCAAGTGCAACATCAAATATCTGGTATTTGATCTCACCGAGTGCATCCGAACCATGTATTCCACACATCCACATCAGATTCTGCAACAGTTCAAAACGTATCAGATTGGCCAGACTGTTTCGTGTGTTTATGAAAAGGTTCTTGAACCATCCGGTAAGAAGGACATAGAAACTCTTGTAGCCCATGGTCACAAGTCCCAGATTGATGATCGCAAAGAACTCAAGAACAATTATCATCGGAAGCAGTGAGATCAGTATGGTGGCGAAATCGGTGCTTATCCCGTCAACATATTTGCGGCTCTGAAAGACGATCTTGTTAAGCAGCAGGATATAGATATATGCAGACAGCATACCGCACAATATGGCGGTCAATATGTTCTTGGGGCCTAACAGGTCAAGATTGATCGAATCGGGATTATTGAAAATACCTGAAATTATGAAAAAGCCCACAAGTGAAGTGATGATCACCGCCAGCCTGTGCGATGCTTTGCCGTAAATCCTGTTTACACTGTCAGCTACGGCTATGGTCATGAACACAGACAGCATGTCATAAGTGGCAAGATGAATGAACCTGAGCATTTCATACAGAAGTCCTTCAAAGGTATCATGAATAAAACTCTGATATGCAGGAATCGGAAAGTTGATAAGCACCTGAATAAAAGCACTGATAAGAAAAACAGGTATCAGGGATTCAAGGCTTTCGCTCAGGAGCTTAATAGGTTTGGCTCCGGAAGTCATCTTGAAAATATAAAGAATCTTTCTCCTGAATGTCTTGAAATTGAGCTTGTTCATATCTCTCACCCTACTGAAAAATATGGTGCATCCGCATAGAAATACAGATTTAAGTACACCGTAAAGATTATTTTATCTTATTTAAAATAGTTATGCACTGAAAATAAGACTTAATTTATAAGTATTTTTATAAGATTGCATGAAATTTTTATGAACATAACCAAAAATACTGAAAATACGCTTATGGAGTTTTGAGGCATTCATAAAACTGTTGGCAAATAGTGATAAAACCACTCATTGGGTCATAGCATGAGTAGACATAATGCACAAATACTTGGTGTTTTGGCTGCCGCAAACCACCATATGTTGATTCTTGACAATGAAATGACCATGGTGTAAAGTGCTATAAACCATATAATAAGGTATCGTAGAGTGACGAACTCCTTACGGTGCCTTTAAAACCGGTATTTATCATAAGAAGAAGTTCTTATGACAGGGGCTCGTTTATAAGTAATACAGGAAAGGGGTGCATAAGAGTGAAGGAGTGTAAGATTAAGCTTAATTTGAATGATGCATGCGAATTCGTTCAGAAGGCCTCGAAGTGTGATTTTGATATTGACATTTTTTACAATCGTTTTGTGATCGATGCGAAATCAATCTTAGGCGTTCTGGGACTGGATTTTTCAAGGGAACTTACCGTTCAGTACGGCGGCGAGAACCAGGAATTCTCCACAATGCTTAACAGACTTGCAGTCGGATGAAAAGATGAAGCACGTATATAACAGGGAGCCGCGGATATAAATACGCGGCTCCTTTCGTATATCATTCCATCTTGGATAATTTCGCTGCCTGGTCTGCGGCAATACATGCATCCAGTATTTCCTGGATATCACCGTTCATTACCTTATCAAGCTTATATAATGTAAGATTTATCCTGTGATCTGTAACCCTTCCCTGAGGGAAGTTGTAAGTCCTGATCTTCTCAGAACGGTCACCCGTACCTATCTGGCTCTTCCTTAACTCAGCCTCTGCATCATGAGCCTTCTGCTGTTCTATATCATACAGTTTCGCGCGGAGCAGGGCGAACGCCTTCTCTTTATTCTGGAGCTGCGACTTCTCGGTCTGTGAATAAATGACAATTCCTGTAGGATAATGTGTAAGACGGACCGCCGAATCTGTCGTATTTACGCACTGACCGCCATTACCGGACGCGCGCATCACGTCTATCCTTATATCCTTTTCATCTATCTGGACATCCACTTCTTCTGCCTCCGGCATCACAGCAACAGTTATCGTCGAAGTGTGTATGCGTCCGCCCGATTCAGTCTCCGGAACACGCTGTACACGGTGTACTCCGCTTTCGTATTTCATCACGGAATATGCGCCCTGTCCGTTTATCATAAATGTAACGCTCTTCATTCCGCCTATGCCTATTTCTTCGACTTCAAGCGTCTCCACCTTCCATCGTCTTCCTTCGGCATAATGTACATACATCCTGTATATCTCGGCTGCAAACAGCGCGGCCTCGTCACCGCCTGCGCCCGCACGTATCTCAACTATGACATTCTTATCATCATTGGGATCCTTGGGAAGAAGAAGGATCTTAAGCTTATCCTCCAGTTCTTCAACATTTTTCCTGGCATTTGACAGCTCCTCCTTAAGCATCTCCTTCATATCTTCGTCGGATTCATCTGAAAGCATAACCAGAGAATCTTCTATATCCTGTTTGTTCTTCTTATACTCCTTATAAGTCTCAACTATCGGAGCAAGATCGCTCTGCTCCTTCATGAGCGCACGGAAGCGCTGCTGGTTATCGGCAACACCCGGCTCATTCAGTTCATTCATTATATCTTCATAGCGCATTATAAGATCGTCAAGTTTATCAAACATATCTTCAATATCCCTCTCTCGTCTGCATCTTAAGCCATATTAAGTATTATGCTCCGCCTTCCCTTGACCACCCTGTCAAGTCCTGCAAGATCCCGGACCACGCTGATATCTGTATATCCCTTATCCCTGAGAAGCCCCGATACCGCCGGTCCCTGATCGTATCCGATCTCAAACAGGATGCAGCCTCCCGGAATGAGATATTCATCCGCTCCTTCTAATATACGTTTATAAAAATCAAGCCCGTCGGTTCCTCCGTCAAGAGCATTTACAGGCTCATAGTCCCTGACCTCCTCCATAAGAGTACCGATGATCCCGCTTGGAATATATGGCGGATTTGATATCACTATGTCAAACCGGTCTTTCTTCATAGAAGGATGAGCATTAAGTGCCTCAAACAGATCACCCTGCAAAAACTTCGCATTCACGCCATTTGCCGCCGCATTGTGCTCAGCTGTTTTCAATGCTTCCCCCGAAATATCCGTACCGATCCCCTCAATGTCATTCTTGTATCTCATAAGGCTTATGAGGATACAACCGGAACCGGTACACAGATCCAGCACCCTCATTCCGTCCCCGGTCTCTATCATAGCTTCTTCAACAAGACATTCCGTATCCTGCCTCGGTATGAGCACATGTTCATTGACCTCAAAATCAAGCCCCATGAACTCCTGATGTCCTGTAATATACTGGAGCGGCACGTGCTTTTTCCTGCGCTCTATCAGGGCAAGATACTCATCCGATCTATCCTCCGCAACAGCATCCGTTCCATGTGCCAGGATATGATCCTTATTAACTCCAAGCACATGTTCAAGAAGCAATGATGCATCTATATCCGCATCTGAAATACCTGCTGCCCGCAGAGCCCCTGCTCCCCTGCCACGCAGCTCATTGATACTGCTCATACTCATAAGCCCCGTCAACGTCGTATCCGAATTCTTTTGCAAGGTATCCCCTCCAGTCGAACACGGCATCTACCGCCATAATGGCAACCTCTATCATCGATTCATCCGGCTCCCTGGTTGTCAGCTTCTGGAGCATAAGTCCGGGGGCTGACAATATCCTTACTATTATATTGTTGGTCCTGCCCGCAAGCCTGATTATCTCATATGATATCCCTGCTATCACCGGTATCAGGAGTATCCTTATGACAACTCGCATTACAGGATCTTCCACCCTTATGAAAACAAACAGGATAACACTTATGAATACAACAAAAAACAGGAAGCTGGTCCCACATCTCTTATGCTGCCTTGAAGACATTGCAACATTATCGATCGAAAGCGGCAATCCATGTTCAAGACAATTGATACACTTATGCTCGGCTCCGTGATACATGAATACCCTGCGGATATCCTTCATACACGATATCGCCACAAGATACATCACGAATATGACTATCCTTATGACTCCTTCCAGAACGGCAAGTACCGTATCATTTAATATCCATCTTCGTAAAAACTGCGACAGGAAATAAGGAAGTATCATAAAAAGCGCAATGGCTATAGCCAGCGAAAATACAACAGTTATCACCGATATGATCTTAGCTGCCGCTTCGGGGTTCTTATTATCCTTCTTGTGCGCCCTCTCTTCCTCATCTTCATAAAATGATGCGGAATAATTCAGAGTTCTGGTTCCCAGTATCAGGGAATCTATAAAGCTGAATATCCCTCTTATAAAAGGGATCTTATTAAGGCTCTTTACCGGAGCAAACGAATCATATTCCTCAAGGGATACGTTTATCTCTCCTTCCGGAGTCCTTACAGCCACCGCATACTTGTCACCGTTCTTCATCATTATTCCTTCGATAACAGCCTGTCCGCCTATGCCGGAATAATGATCAACATATTTCTTCTTCATTTTTAACTCCAAAAAAGGCCGAGGTGAAACCTCGGCCTTCTAACCTCAATCTTATTTGCTTGCAACGCCGTATTTCTTATTGAACTTCTCGATACGTCCGTCAACCCTTGCACTCTTCTGCTGTCCAGTGTAGAACGAATGGCACTTGGAACAGATCTCGACATGGAGCTCAGGCTTGGTCGAACCGACTACAAATGTATTACCACAGTTACAGGTAACCGTTGCCTGCTGATAATTCGGATGTATTCCTTCTCTCATTGATATCACCTCACATATATCTCTAAATAACACAGCTTTATTATATTAACACAGCAATTATCTTAATGCAAGCATTTTATATGAATCTTGTCTTCTTGATTATCTGCACAAAATCACTGTTGCTCCTTGTATGCACAAACATATCCAGCACCTTCTCGACCGCTTCTTCAGCCTTAAGTCCGTTAAGGGCCTTTCGTATTATATTTATTGCCTCAAGCTCTTCAGGTTCGAGCAGGAGATCCTCGCGCCTTGTTCCTGACTTGGGTATGTCAATTGCAGGAAATACCCTTCGTTCAGACAGCTTGCGGTCGAGTACCATCTCCATATTGCCGGTTCCTTTGAATTCCTCGTATACAACATCATCCATCTTGCTTCCGGTCTCTATAAGCGCTGTTGCCAGTATCGTAAGACTTCCGCCTTCACGCATGTTCCTGGCGGCGCCGAAGAAGCGCTTCGGCATATGCAGAGCCGCCGGATCAAGACCTCCCGATAAAGTACGGCCGCTTGGCGGAACCGTCATGTTATATGCCCTGGTAAGTCTCGTTATCGAATCAAGCAGGATGATGACATCCTTACCGCCTTCAACAAGACGCTTGGCCCGCTCTATCACCATCTCTGCCACCCTCTTGTGATGCTCGGGCAATTCATCGAATGTTGAATAGATGACCTCAACATTATTGCCCTCGATCGCCTCCTTTATATCCGTAACTTCCTCGGGGCGCTCATCGATCAGCAAAATTATCAGGTGCATCTCGGGATTGTTCGTGGTAACTGATCTTGCAACATCCTTAAGCAGCGTAGTCTTACCTGCCTTCGGGGGAGATACGATCATTCCTCTCTGCCCCTTGCCTACCGGAGACATCAGATCCATTATCCTCATCGCTACTGTTCCGCCCGGTCTCTCGAGCCTAAGCCTCTCATCCGGAAAGATGGGCGTCAGTTCCTCAAAGTTCTTGCGTTTGGCATGTTCTGCGGGTGAAAGACCGTTGATAGTCTTTACAAACAACAAGGCACCAAACTTATCGGTCTGTGTCCTCACCCTTGTATTACCGGTTATTATATCGCCTGTTTTAAGGCCAAACCTTCGTATCTGGCTCGGCGCTACATAAACATCATTCTCACCCGGCAGATAATTCTCACTTCTTATAAACCCGTATCCATCAGCAAGCACCTCCAGTATACCGCTCGCTTCTATACCGG
The DNA here is from genome assembly GCA_017524595.1 of Lachnospiraceae bacterium. Taxonomy (GTDB): domain Bacteria; phylum Bacillota; class Clostridia; order Lachnospirales; family Lachnospiraceae; genus UBA2868. The sequence continues at coordinate 24,814 of JAFXVI010000053.1, forward strand.
AATCAAGACTCTTCTTCTCATCTGAAATATCAAGGTCATTCTGTCTGTCCTTATCGGTCTCTTCCTCCATTGTCCTGTCAGGCTTAATTTCCACCGGTTTCTCAGCCTGATCTGCAACAGCCTTCTCAACGGGCATGGCTTCCTCTTCATCCTTCCTCACCATGGCCTCAATAACATCCGCCTTCTTAAGACCGGTAATCCCCTTAATGCCACGGGCTCTGGCGAGATCCTTAAGTACTGAAAGCGCCAATGTTTCATACTTTGCTCTGTTACTCATACTTCTCTCCCTGAAATAAAACAATAAAATTAAGTCCCTGTTTAAAACCTGAACCTGTTTAACTATTACATCATCGGGAATAATCACGAAATGCTGTGATATGTTATACTTCCAATTAAAATCATTAAATCATACTTTCAAAAAAAAAGCAAGAGAAGCCGAAAACTATGTATACGGCTTCTCAATATTAATAAGTGCATAGTGATCTCCCGGCAATTCACGTACTTTCTGTTTTACCGCAGCCACTATATCATCATCACTCATCTCAAGTCCGTGAGGTATCACCAGATCAAAGATAAGGTTGGTATGTGTTGAGCCCTGGACCATCCTGAAATCATTTATGGAAAGACGAGGATCCACATTCGTTACTATTATCCTGACGAAATCACGCATCCTTGCCGTTATCGAATTATCTGTAACGATAGGGTCCATATGGATGACGCACTCACATTTAAGGACTTCCTTAAGCTTGCGTTCGATATTATCTATCGAATCGTGTATCTCTACTATATTACCATTCGCAGGAACCTCGGCATGCAGAGATATCATACTGCGTCCCGGCCCGTAATTGTGGATGACAAGGTCATGCATCCCAAGTACATCCCTCTGTGCAAGGACATACTTTTCTATCAGCCGGACATATTCGGGATCCGGTTTGGTACCAAGCAGAGGATCCACTGTGGTTTTGACAGAGCTTATTCCGGAATAGATTATAAATATCGAAACTATAAGACCGCACCATCCGTCTATGACAATGCCGGTAAACTCAAATACTATAACAGACAGGAGAACTGCTGTCGTCGCGATCGCATCGGTAAAACTGTCTATGGCTGCAGCCTGCATTGCGGGCGACTGTATACGCTCGCCTATGCGTTTGTTATAAATATACATATATATTTTTATAACTATGGCTGCTTCCATGACCACGAATACGGCACGGGATGTGACTATATCCCTCGGATCGATGATCCTGGCCACGGATGACTTTCCCAGTTCTACGCCGAACACTATGATGATTATGGAGATGATCAGACCCGCAACATACTCGATGCGTCCGTGTCCGAAAGGATGCTCGGGATCAGGTCTGCGGCCTGCCATCTTGAAGCCTATGATATTTATAACTGACGATCCGGCATCCGTAAGATTGTTTACAGCGTCTGTTATTATTGCGATTGAACCGGACATCACTCCTATAAAAACCTTCATACAGCACAGAAGGACATTGAGCATTATCCCCACTCCGCCGCATACAACGCCGTATCCCTGTCTTACCTTCTCATCATTTATCTTATTGTAATCGTTTACAAGTATCCTTATAAGAAGACTTACCATTATTTTCCCCGAATTAAGAATCTTCGCCCGCCTGTGCACCCGGATCTTCAGGATGATCCTTCCTTCCCGATCCCGCGCTGCCATCATTTCCAGATGTGATACCCTCGGCCATTAGTTCTTCGTCCGTGAATCTTCTGAACCGGACAATATCGTTAAACAGTATCTTTATGCTGTATACAAAATTACTGAATACGCCCGCCTTGTACAGGTTTATTACTATCATGCCTATAGGGACTGCAAGTATAAGACCTATAGCACCTTTTATGCGAAAACCAATATAGAGCAGGAGTAACGTCGGCAACGGATCAAGACCCATTGAATCACCCACAAGCTTGGGTTGGATAAGCTGCCTTACAAGCTGCGATGCGCCCCACGTTATGAGCAGTCCTGCCGCCAGCTTGTAATCCGCCTGAAATATCTTTATGATCGCCCACGGTATCATAACCGTTCCTGTACCGAAAAACGGCAGGAAATCAAGCAGTGCTATCAGAAACGCAACCAGCAGAGCATTATCCTGACGGAGTATTATAAGACCGATAAGCAGGACTAAATATACTATTCCCATTATCTTAAACTGAGCCTTTAAATATCCGCCAACCGCATCCTTCATTGTGTCATATACGATATTCCATCTCCTTATGATCTGCTCAGGAACAACTTTTAACACTATATTAAGGACATAATCCCTCTCAGCAAGAAAAATATATGAAGCCAGTATTGCCATGATAATTCCGATTATCACCAAGGGGACATTCTGGGCAAGATCCGATGTAATACCGGCTATCGGAGTCCCAAGATCGCTAAGCCATGCAGTTGCGCTCGAACCCGCATTGTTCGTTGCATCGTTAAGCCAGTTCTGCACGGATACAGGCATCTTGTTCAAGTATACATTATAAACCCCCATCACCGAACGAAGGGTCTCCTCCGTCCTTCTCCAGAGTTCCGGCGCTTCCGCCGCAAGACTCACGATCTCATCGATTATCTTTGCAATTATAAGATAACCCAAAAATACGATCAAGGCAATTACTATGATGATAACAAAAGCCGTTCCTGCCTTCCTTACTATCTTCATCCGTTTTTCAAGAAATCTTACAACCGGATTGGCAATAAGGGCAATGATCCCTGCTATCACAAAAGGCATAAAGAAAACGATCACCTTCGGCAGGACAAAAACACATATAAGGATCACCGCAATAAAAGATATTATGTTAACCGTTATCTTTAAGTATTTCGTCGATCGTTTCATATATCTCCTCCCGCCCCTGCTTTGACTGGGCAGAAAATGGGATTATCTTTGTGTCGGGTCTTGTCTTAAGCTTATCCCTTATAACTTTAATATTCTTCTGGATCTGGCTCCTGTTTATCTTGTCAAGCTTTGTCGCAATTATTACCGGTTCATATCCGTTAGCAACTATCCAGCCGTACATATCCGCATCGTTTGCTGACGGTTCATGCCTTATGTCTATAAGAAGGAATACGGTCTTAAGCTGTCTGGAAGTCCTTAAATATCTCTCGACCATCTTTCCCCACTTTTCCTTGACTTCCCTGCTTACCCTGGCATAACCATAGCCCGGAAGATCAACAAAGTATATCTCGTTATTTATGTTATAGTAATTGATCGTCTGTGTTTTACCCGGCTGCGCGGATGTACGGGCAAGCGACTTACGGTTCATAAGAGCGTTTATGAGCGATGACTTTCCCACATTGCTCTTCCCTGCGAATGCGACCTCCGGATATTTATTATCCGGCAGTCTGCTGGTAATACCGCAGACGGTTTCCAGTTCCACGTTTTTTATCTTCATATCATTTGCTCAGAGCGTGTTTCAGCACATCCTCCATAGTCTCGACATATACTATCTTAAGTCCCTTAAGTATCTCATCGCTTATCTCGGCTATATCCTTCTCGTTCTTTTTTGGTACCAACACGGTCTTTATTCCCGCATTCTTTGCAGCAAGAGTCTTCTCCTTAAGACCGCCTATCGGCAGCACGCGGCCCCTCAGCGTTATCTCTCCTGTCATCGCAACATCTGCCCTGACAGGAATTCCCATGACCGCCGAATATATTGCAGTAGCCATGGTTATGCCTGCAGACGGACCGTCTTTTGGAACCGAACCCTGCGGTATATGTATGTGAAAATCATGCTTACTGAAATAATCAGCCCGTATCTTACCGCGTTCGCTTATCGACCTTATATAGCTTAAGCCCGTCTGAGCCGACTCCTTCATCACATCGCCAAGCTGCCCTGTAAGCTTCAGTTCTCCCTTGCCCGGCATTACGTTTACTTCTATCTGGAGTGTATCACCGCCCACGGCTGTCCATGCAAGACCTCTTACTATTCCGATCTGGTCTTCATCATTGGCCTTATCGTATTCATAGCGGCTCTTTCCAAGGTATTTCTCCAGATTGCCTGCAGTTATCCTGACACACTTCTTCTTATCCTGAATTATTTCCCGGGCACTCTTACGACACAGTTCACCTATCTTGCGCTCGAGATTTCTTACGCCTGCCTCTTTCGTATATCCTCTTATTATCTCCTCCATAGCCTTATCATTGATCGTAAGCTGACCCGGCTTGAGACCGTTCTTCTCGAGCTGCTTTGGCATAAGGTGTTCCTTCGCTATATGCAGCTTCTCATTCTCCGTATAGCTTGATACTTCGATCATCTCCATACGGTCAAGCAGGGGACGCGGAATGTCTGATACCGAATTGGCGGTAGCTATAAATAACACCTCCGACAGATCCAGCGGCAGCTCTATATAATGATCCCTGAACTTACTGTTCTGTTCACTGTCAAGCACCTCAAGAAGCGCAGACGCAGTATCGCCGCGATAGTCGCTGCTCATCTTGTCTATTTCATCAAGAAGGAAGAGTGGATTCTTTACTCCCGCGTTCTTAAGTCCCATCGCTATTCGGCCGGGCATTGCGCCCACATAGGTTTTACGATGGCCGCGGATCTCGGCTTCATCCCTGACTCCGCCAAGGCTTATCCTGACATATTTCTTATTAAGAGCCCTTGCAACCGATCTTGCAATACTAGTCTTACCGGTTCCGGGAGGACCCACCAGACATACTATGGGACTGCTGCCTTTTTTGGTAAGATTACGCACCGCAAGAAATTCAAGCATCCTTTCCTTGACTTTTTCAAGACCGTAATGATCCTCGTTTAGTATCCTCTCGGCATCATCGAGGTTCTTATTATCCCTTGACACCTTGTTCCATGGCATTTCGAGCAGCGTCTCAATGTATCCTCTTATAACTCCGCTTTCCGACGAAAAAGGAGATGCCTGATATAGGCGGTCCACTTCTTTCTTAAGCTTCTCCTTTACTTCGACAGGAGCCTTGAGTTCTTTGATCTGCTGCAGATATTCCTCTTCATCTGTTAAGTTCTTACCTTCTCCGAGCTCCTGTTTGATAGCCTTAAGCTGTTCTCTTAAAATATACTCTTTCTGGTTCTTATCGACACGCTCACGAACCTGTTCCTGAAGATTCTGCCTTACCTTTAGTATATTGATCTCATTCTCAAGTATCGTACAGAAAATGACTGCCCGCTCACGTTCACTTCGGGATTCCAGCAACCGCTGCCTGTCATATGCGGTCATAGGCAGATGTGCCGCATACACATCCATAAGATCTGCAAAAGGCATCTTTGTAACCTTGCATTTGCTCAGTATCTTCTCAACCTTGGGATTATACTGCAGATACTCACGCATCGTTGCCATAAATGACTGTATAAGGGCCACTCTCTCGGGATCGGTCTCATCCTCGTAACTGTCAGCATTATCAAGGACAACAGGCCTTACGACTCCCATACGGCACCCTTCTTCTTCGTATATCTCAAGCAAGTCGGCACGCCTCACACCCTCGACCAGCACCCTGATCGTTTTGTTGGGAAGCTTGAGAACCTGCTTTACCGAAGCTATACAGCCAATTGGATACAGTTCCTCTTCCCGGGAATTATCAGCATCCGTATCTTTGAGCATAACGATAAAAACATGCTGATCCTTCTGTACCATTGCATGCTCTATGGCTCGTATTCCTACATCATTAACTATATCAAAATGTATTATCATGCCGGGTATGACCGCAAGACCCCTTACGGATACCACCGGCATACGTTTTTTATAAGCTCGCACCGGCACTTCGCACCTCTTATTTAAGCCTTAGTATATAAATGCCCCCGCATTGCACGGAGACATTTATTATATGTACACTATGTTTTCTTCTCAAACCCTATTCAGCTTTCTTAAGCTTGCTGCCGCGACGCATGATAAGCGGTTCGCCTCCGTTTTCTACAGCAGTAGCGGTGATCACAACCTTATGGATCCTGGAATCCGACGGAATCTCAAACATAAGCTCAAGCATCAGCTTCTCAAGTATCGACCTTAAGCCCCTGGCTCCTGTCTTACGCTCATGAGCCTTCTTTGCAATGGCTCTTACAGCATCTTCCTCAAACTGAAGCTCCACACCGTCCATTTCAAACAGCCTCTCGTACTGTTTGATTATTGCATTCTTCGGTTCGGTAAGCACCTTGACAAGCGCATCCTCATCAAGTCCCTGCAATGATACTCCTATCGGCACACGTCCTACGAACTCCGGAATAATACCGTACTTAACAAGATCCTCCGGCTGTACCTGCTTTAACAGTTCATTGATATCCTGCTCATTGCGTGCCTTGATCTCGGCATTGAAACCGATAGATTTCTTATCCAGTCTGTTCTCAACTATTTTATCCAGTCCTTCAAAAGCTCCCCCGCATATGAACAGAATGTTGGTTGTATCTATCTGTATAAGCTCCTGATGCGGATGTTTTCTTCCTCCCTGTGGAGGTACCGAAGCCTGCGTTCCCTCTATTATCTTAAGCAGAGCCTGCTGAACGCCCTCACCGGAAACATCCCTTGTTATCGATACGTTCTCGCTCTTCCTGGTGATCTTATCTATCTCGTCTATATAGATGATACCGTATTCGGCACGCTTGATATCATAATCTGCGGCCTGTATCAGCTTAAGCAGGATATTCTCAACATCCTCACCTACATATCCGGCTTCCGTAAGTGCTGTAGCATCTGCGATACAGAACGGAACATTGATTATTTTGGCCAGAGTCTGAGCAAGAAGCGTCTTACCCGAACCTGTAGGCCCTATCATGATAATATTGCTCTTCTGAAGCTCCACATCCGAATCTTCTGCTGCAGTAACCCTTTTATAATGGTTGTATACAGCCACCGAAAGTACCTTCTTGGCCTCTTCCTGTCCGATAACATTTTCGTCAAGGAATTCCTTTATCTCCCTCGGCTTAAGAAGGTTGATATGAAGGCTTCCCTCACTGCTTTCCGCATCCACATAAGTATCGTCTTCGAGCTCGTCACGGATTATGTCCATGCAGATCTCAATACACTCATCGCAGATGTAAGCTCCTGCCGGACCTGCAATAAGCTTTCTTACATGATTTTCCGGCTTGTTACAGAATGAACATCTTATCCTGTCATCAATCTTTCCCGCCATGATCTTCCCCTTTTCTTATCCCCTTTAATTATGCGCGTGATGTAATTATCTTATCTATAAGCCCGTAATCAAGCGCCTCTTGAGCTGTCATCCAGTTATCCCTTTCGGTATCTCTTGCAATAACATCTATGGGCTTGCCTGTATTCTCAGATAAAATACGGTTCAGATTCTCCTTGGTACGGAGTATCTGCTTGGCCGCTATCTCTATCTCGGTTGCCTGACCTTTGGCACCTCCCAAAGGCTGATGGATCATGACCTCGGCATTAGGAAGCGCAAACCTCTTGCCCTTCTGTCCGCCTGCAAGCAGGAAAGCTCCCATACTCGCTGCCATACCCATGCAGTAGGTGGCAACATCACACTTCACGTAGTGCATCGTATCATAGATCGCATAACCGTCCGTAACCGAACCACCGGGACTGTTGATATAGAAATGGATATCCTTATCAGGATCCTCCGCTTCCAGAAACATCATCTGTGCAACAACAAGGCTCGATGTCGCCGGATTAACCTCTTCACCAAGAAATACTATACGTTCCTTTAACAGCCTTGAAAAAATATCATATGATCGTTCTCCGCGGCTGGTCTGTTCAACGACAATAGGTACTAAACTCATTTTTCTCTCCTTATGCCTTATGAATCCTATTTATGCTCTTTCGCATTATTTACTACAAAATCAACTGCCTTCTGTATCTTAAGATCCTCGATTATCTGCTCCTTCTCATAGTCCCCCATAAGATCCTTGAGCTTATCTTTTTCCATCTGATACATCTCAGCCATCCTGTCAAGTTCATGGTCATAATCATCATCCGATACTTCAAGACCCTCAGCATTTGCAACGGCCTCCATAACAAGTCTTGACTGGATGCGCTTCTCGGCTCCCGGCCTCATCTGCTCAAGGAACTTGTCCATATCCATTCCTGTGAACTGGAAATACTGCTCAAGCGTAAGTCCCTGCTGCTGAAGCCTTCCAGCATAATCCTGAGCCATCTGACGAGTCTGTGTATCTATCATGGCATCAGGGATATCCATCTTGCTGTCCTTGATGATAGCCTCGATGACCGCATCCTCCTTCTTGGTTTTAGCGGCCTCTTCCTTCTTCTCAAGAAGCTTCTTCTTAACATCTTCCCTGTATTCTTCCAGTGTATCGAATTCACTTACCTCACTTGCGAACTCATCATCAAGTTCCGGAAGCTCCTTCTCCTTGATCTCATGCACGGTTACCTTGAACACAGCATCCTTACCCTTAAGCTCATCGGCATGATAATCCTCAGGGAAAGTCACCTTGACCTCTGTCTCCTCATCTATCCTGGCCCCTATTAGCTGTTCTTCAAAGCCGGGTATAAATGCTCCCGAACCAATGGTAAGAGGATAATTCTCTCCCTTGCCTCCTTCAAACGCTTCGCCGTCCACAAAGCCCTCAAAGTCAATTATCGTCATATCCTTATCCTTAACAGGTCTGTCCTCAACGGCTATCGTACGCGCATTACTCTCGCGTTCCTTATCGATCTCCTTATCCACTTCCTCATCGGTCACTTCGCGGTCGATCTTATCGATCTTAACGCCCTTATACTTACCGAGATCCACATCCGGTTTAAGAGCAACCTCAGCCGTAAAGATGAACGGCTTACCCTTCTCACACTGGGTAACGTCGATCTTGGGCTGTGATACTATGTTTATTTCCTTATGCTCGGATATCTCCTTCTCATAAGCATCAGGGATGATGATATTTGCAGCATCCTCATAAAATATCTCCGGTCCGTACATCCTCTCTATCATCTGCTGCGGAACCTTACCCTTGCGGAAACCCGGAACACTTATCTTGTTCCTGTTCTTCTTGTATGCCTCCGTTGTTGCCCTGGCAAATTCCTCAGATGAAACCTCAATGGTAAGCTTCGCCATATTGTGTTCCAAATTCTCAACCGTTAAGCTCATTCTTATGAATTCCTCCTAAACCCTTAATCATTTACAATTTATTAAACCAAACAATTCAGTACATGTAGACATGTACTGAATCATTGCATACCATTTCAGAGTATAACACACACCAGTTGTAAATGCTAGTATATAATATATTATCATTACTGATTATATACGATCTTTCTCTTAAGCGCACCTGCCTCGGTCTCGCTGTCAAATATCCTGACAAGTTCAAGCGCAAAGGGAATGGCTGTTCCCAATCCTCTCGATGTGGTTATGTTTCCGTCAGTCACCACATCATCCTTGCATACCTGGGCACCTTTAAGCTGATCTTCCATTCCCGGATAACAGCAGGCCTTCTTGCCTTCAAGCAGTCCCATATCTCCCAGTATAGTAGGTGCGGCGCAGATGGCTGCTATACGCCGGTTGGTCTGAGCAAACTGCTTTACCATATCCATAAGCGGCTCGCACTCCTTAAGGTTGAGTGTTCCAGGCATTCCGCCCGGAAGTATGAGTATAGCCGCGTCACTTATCTGTATGTCAGAGAGCACCTTATCGGCTATGACTTTGATATTATGTGATCCCATGACTTCCTTATCCTTCGTGATCGATACCGTCCTGGTAACGATATTATCACGCCTTAAAATATCAACTACCGTCAACGCTTCGATCTCTTCAAATCCTTCTGCCAGAAAAACATAACATTCCTTCATGTAAAGCCTCCTATCTGCTGTTAACCGGTTAACAAATACTACTTATAATTAAGCACTTCATCCCATGCGGTTTTGAGTTCTTCATCCACTTCCTTCTTCTTTACTTTCTTGACCGCATGGAAGACCTCACTGCTTATCTTCTTGATATTGCTCTCCTTGGTTTCCTCCCAGGCGCTTATAAGCTCGGCTGCCGCCTTTCTGAATCTTATTATCGCAGAATTAACAGCCGTTATCACCAACTTGTCGCCCTTGCCGGGATATCCGCCAAGCTGTTTTAAAACAACATCGATCTGCCATATACTGTCCGAATCGGGTCCCGGTTCCTCAGTACCCATTCCCTCCTTAAAATCACGATCCAGAAGATTCTTATAACAGATGTTTAAGAACTCATCCACATAGACGCCGTCTCTCATAAAATAATATGCATACCTGTAATAGCCCGTAAAATCATTCCCGACCTGTTCAAGCAGTTTATCCGCAATGTCTATGCCCGCCTCAAACGCTGCAGGCACGGCAAGTTCCGGAATGTCTTCAACGCTGTTCTTGATCATATCTTCCGCATCCGAAAGACTTAAGAGCCTGTCTATTATCTGTATGGCCTTATTGTTATCTTCCTCCAGCGATCGGGTATTACCTTTAAGGAAGCGCTTAAGGTCAAACAGATTGGCTATATCCTCAATATCCAGTGTATGATTGGTAAGCTCCTGGAGATATAGCATCGTCAACAGTGCCGGATTACTGATCTTTGATATACCCCCGCCCTGCATATCCATAAGCAGTCCGTGCATTATGTCGCTGGCACCCTTCATCTGCTCATCATCAAATCCGCCGTTACGCAGCCTGTTCTCAAGGTCACACTTATCATATGCCGTTTTGCCAAGATATCCGTATGAAATATCATTACGGCATCCATGGCGAAGCACCCAGTCCTTTACTTCATCATTCACGGGTTCAAGACACTCCATTGCGTTGATCTTCCCCCAGCCGTTTAACTTCTGGGCATATATATAATAAACATGATCCCTTACCTCCGGCGGCCAGCTCTTAACATTTGAAATGACATAGCTTGTAAACTCCTCATAAAGCCCCAGCGTGATGATGTGCTTCTTTATCACCTCATCATCCGCAAAATCAAAAAGCACAAGGAGCAGCAGCCCAAGCTTTACGGTTTCAAGCTTTGTTCCGAAAATGGTCAGCGAATAGGCAAGCGTTGACAGCTTATGCGGATCGTAATCCTTGATGTTGTCAATGATATTTTTAAGCAGGAGTCCTCTGATATCGGAAACCCGAAAACCAAGTACTTCATCATCAAATGAATGTACGGCCAGTCTTGCGTTTATGTTAATATTGTTCCTGATCATCTCGACAGCTTTATTAAGCATTCCCTTGGGCGGTCTTTGAAGTGCATGCCCTATAAGCCCTTCCTGTTCTCCCATAAACTGAACAGGTTTCTCATCCGGCTTAAGCGCATCTTCCAAAACGTACCCCTCAGGCACACAACCGCATTCCTTAACTAACGCATCGATCCGTTCAAAAATACTCTTCATGAACATGCTCCAAATTAAAACTGATAGTTTCCCTCAAGACACCTTATCTCTTAGATGTGACAATAATGAAGGAGCGTAAAATCACGCTCCTTTAATAATAACATAAAATTCCCGTAAATAAAACATCAATAAATCACTTACGGAAGTATAATGTAGTAATTTCCTTCATCTCGTATGCCAGGTCTTTCGTAAACGCCCCATTCTTCATCCTCCATGTCCAGTTGCCGCCAAGAGTCGAAGGAGTGTTTATCCTTCCTTCATGTCCGAGTACAAGATAATCCTGCATTGGTATTATACAGGTTTCGGAAACCGAAGCAAGTGCAAGCCTTATATAATCCCATACCAGCTCCTTCCCCTCATGTCCCGTATTGTTTAAATACCTTTCAGCAAACTTACGGTCATCCTCCGATATACTCTCATACCATCCAAGGACCGTATCATTGTCGTGCGTTCCGGTATATACCACACTGTTCTTTATATAATTATGCGGAAGATAGTCACTCTCTTCCTTTGAATCAAATGCAAACTGCAGGACCTTCATTCCCGGGAAGCCTGTATCTTTAACAAGCTTTAATACCGAAGGAGTCAGAAAACCCAGATCCTCGGCAATGACATTAATATCACCGAGTTCCTTCTTAACAGTCTTAAACAGCTGAATTCCGGGACCTTTCTTCCACTTTCCGAATTCCGCTGTCTTGTCACCGTATGGTATCGCGTAATACTCGTCAAACGCCCTGAAATGATCTATCCTTATCACATCATAAAGCTTAAGACAGTGGCGCATTCTCCTGATCCACCACTCATATCCCGTCTTCCTGTGATACTTCCAGTCATACAGCGGGTTGCCCCACAACTGCCCCGTCTCACAGAAGGCATCAGGCGGACATCCCGCCACGCCTGTCGGCATGCAGTTTTTATCAAACTTAAACAGCCTCGGATCAGCCCATGTATCCGCACTGTCAAAAGCCACATATATCGGGATATCCCCGACTATCTTTATGCCCTTTTTATTTGCATAGGCCTTGAGCGCCTTCCACTGTCCATCAAACAGATATTGGATATACTTATAGAACTCGATCTGGACAGCATATTTTTTCTTATAGTATTCAACCGCCTTATTCTTTCTCAGCCTTATATCATCATCCCACTTAGCAAAACTTACGCCACCGAACGAATCCTTTACAGCCATATAAAGGGCATAATCCTCAAGCCAGAAACTGTTGCGGGATACAAACTTCTCATACTTCTTATCCTGCTTAAGATCACTCCTGTCAAACGCCAGCTTAAGCACCTTGAATCTGGACAGATAGATCTTCTCATAATCTATGCATTCCTCATCCGCCCCAAAATCATACCGGTCACATTCCTCCTTTGTAAGCAGTCCCTCTTCTATCAGCTTGTCAAGGTCGATTAAATACGGGTTGCCTGCGAAGGTGGAAAATGACTGATAAGGAGAATCACCATAACCGGTAGGTCCAAGCGGAAGTATCTGCCAGTAGCTCTGTCCTGCCGCTTTCAGTCTGTCAACAAACTTATATGCCTCTTTGGAAAAGGTTCCTATCCCATACCTGCCGGGAAGGCTGGCAACAGGCATAAGGACTCCGCTTTTTCTCATGCTTTCTTCTCCTTCTTTGTCGCTTTCTTCTCTGTCGCCTTTCCGGCCTTTACAGCCGGCTTTGATTCTCCCTTTGAGTGCCAGATATCCTTATCATACTGTGCTATAGTCCTGTCCGATGAGAAGAAGCCTGCTTTCGCGATATTGACAAGCATCTTCTTATGCCACTTCTTCTGATCCTCATAATCGGCAAAGGCCTTATCCTTGACCTCTATGTACTCTTCCAGATCGAGCAGTGTCATGAACCAGTCCTTGTTGAGCAGTTCATTATACAGCCTCTTAAGATTGACTTTGTCGCCGACCTTTAATGCTTCCCTGCTCACTATAAAATCAACCGCTTCCTTTATGACCCTGCTCTTCTTATAGTAGTTCTTCGACACATAATCAGCCTTGGCATAATGTTCGATAACGGTATCAGAATCCTTGCCGAATACATAGATGTTATCCTTCCCCACGAGATCACATATCTCAACGTTGGCTCCATCCATTGTTCCAAGGGTTACTGCGCCGTTAAGCATGAACTTCATGTTACCGGTTCCGGAAGCCTCCTTGCTGGCAAGAGATATCTGCTCCGAAATATCGCAGGCAGGTATCAGTTTCTCGGCATAGCTTACGTTATAATTCTCTACCATAACAACCTTTAAATATGGTGAAACCGCAGGATCATTGTTGATTATCTCCTGAAGCACAAGGATGAGATGTATTATGTCCTGCGCGATAATATAGGCAGGCGCTGCCTTGGCACCAAAGATGAATGTCAGAGGACGCTTAGGCTTCTTACCTGACTTTATCTCAAGATATTTGTGTATTATGTAGAGCGCGTTCATCTGCTGGCGCTTGTATTCGTGCATGCGCTTGATCTGGATATCAAAGATCGAATCCGTGTCAAGTTCCACGCCTTCATGCTCCTTTATGTATGCCGCGAGCTCTTCCTTCTTCTGTTTCTTTATGGCAGCTATACCGTCACAGACTTTCGCATCAGCTTTATACTTCATAAGCTTTTCAAGCTCATCGGCATCCTTTTTCCAGCCTTCTCCTATAAGCCCCGTGATATAATCCGCAAGCTCTCTGTTGCAGGACATGAGCCAGCGCCTGAAAGTGATGCCGTTGGTCTTATTGTTAAACTTCTCAGGATAGATATCATAGAAGTGCTTAAGCTTAGAAGCCTTAAGTATTTCCGTATGCAGGGCGGCAACACCGTTTATCGAATATCCGAAATGGATATCGATGTGCGCCATATGCACCCTGTCATCATTATCTATTATCCATACACGCTCATCACGGTACTTCCTTACTGTCAGCCTGTCCAGTTCCTTTATGATCGGAACAAGCTGCGGAACCACCTTCTCAAGATAAGCAAGCGGCCACTTCTCGAGCGCTTCCGCAAGTATCGTATGATTTGTATAAGCGCAGGTCCTGCTTACAACTTCCACGGCTTCCTTAAATGCAAAACCTTCCTTCTCAGTCAGCAGCCTTATAAGCTCGGGAATGACCATCGTCGGATGAGTATCATTTATCTGGATCGAAACATGCTCATACAGCTTATGGATGTCCTGTCCCTTGCTCTTTACTTCGTCAAGTATCATCTGGGCGCCGTTGCTTACCATAAAATACTGCTGGTATATTCTGAGGAGATTACCTGCCTCGTCCGAATCGTCAGGATAAAGGAAGAGGGTAAGATTCTTCTTTATATCCTTCTTGTTAAAATCTATTCCCTTCTTAACGATGGACTCATCAACTGTATCAAGATCAAATAAATGCAGCTTGTTCACTCCGTTATCGTAGCCCACAACATCTATATCATAGAGCCTGCTCTTTACTTTCTTCTTTCCAAAGCATACTTCGTATGACTTTCCGGTATCTGTAAGCCATGACTGCTTTTCGATCCAATCATTCTTCTCAGCGTTCTGCTTGTTATCCTTAAAAACCTGCTTAAACAGTCCGAAGTGATAATTAAGTCCTATTCCGTCCCCGGGAATGCCAAGGGTAGCCATCGAATCAAGGAAGCAGGCGGCCAGCCTTCCCA
>JAFXVI010000054.1 GCA_017524595.1 Lachnospiraceae bacterium
GATGATCTTATCGATCACGTCCTTAGTAAGTCCTAAATCCTCCAAAAAACTACGTTTCATTGCTGTACCACCTTTCTACGATTTTTTACGGCTATCTCTTGCCTGATTGTTGGTATTTTGGGTAGTTTTACGTCTGTTCCCACGACCTGGGATAGTTTTACGCCGACATCCCGCGGCATATAAAAAAGGCTACAAATCTGTAGCCTTTTTGAGCTTTTTTATTATTCTTCATATATGATTTCGAGTCCGTACTTCTCGGCCGCCATATGCTCTATCACACATCCTCTCGCATTCTCCCAGCCTTTACAGAAATAGGCCGCGTGACAAAGGCTCATGTTTTCAAGTGATTTTGCAAGAAAACAAAGCGGAATCTGCACAACGCCGCGTTCCTTCATCTTTTCCGGGCTATACCACTCATCCGTAAACAAGGTATTGATTACCTCATATCCCTTGGCTTCCAATGCGGCGATAGCCCTCTCACGAGTCGCCTTAATTTCATCATCCGATTTGCCATTCATTGGCTGTGATAACATTGCTTTCATTCTTTTTTTTTTTGCCTCCTTTTTGCTCCTTTTTGCTATAAAAATGCACATTTTTACGAAAAAACGGTAAAAATGTGCATTAAATCTTTGCATTTATGAATCATACCTTTATTGATTTGAAGCCGTCCACTCTTGCCTTGCTTACCCAGTAATCATCAAGCCCGGATATCTGACAGACTGATTTATACTTGTTCCTTAAGGCATTTATCCGTGTTTGGCATTCTCTTTGAAGCACTTCATCCCCTGCCATGCGTGCCGCAATAGCCGCTTCCTTTTCGCGCCGTGCTTCTGTCTCGATCTTACGCATGAGCTGTGTCACACCATACATTGTGTAGTGCTTACCTTCTATCTCACAGCCTTTGTTATTATCATCTATGAACTTCTTAAGCTGTTCATCCGTCCATTTACGTTTGCTGTATTCCGTCGAAAAGGACATTGCAAAGTGCTTACAATTCCACTGGCCTATAGCACGCCTTATGGGTGTATATGTATTGCCCGACGTATCCATGAAGGATTGTTCGGATTGCAGCTTTTCAAATTCTGCCTTAAGGAATACATGACCTTGTATCGGTTCATGATCCGGCGCACTGTTGGCATGAGCTGTTATCTCATACGCATCATATCCAAGTGCCTCACCGACTGCATCCGAGGCCTGCTGTGCGAGTTGGTTTGTACCGTCTATAATGTTCTGTCTTACTGCGGTATCAAGCCGCCTGTGGTATCCGCTCGGGTATTGCACCTGTAAGCCGTTATAACCTAATTCCCTTACCACATCCCGTGTAGCACTCTGATAATCACTCAATCCGCTTTGTACTGCTACGATTGCTTTATCCAGGGTATCACGGTATCCCTGCTCCACTATCGTAGTATTTGACAGGTTAACGATCTGCCCTGCTGTTTGCAGGCTCATAGCCTGTGCTATCCGGTTTATCCTGTGTTCGTCATCAGGCGTAAGCTGTGTATGCCTTAAGGCTTTTTCAAAACGCGGATCTGTGAAAGTGTCATCCAGCACTTTTTGAAATACGACCATAACCTGTTTGACTGTCAGCTCTGTTGCTTCTGCGAGCTGACGGGTTATATTGTTGATATCAAGCCCCCATTCAGTCATCAGGATAATGCGGTTTACATTTGAAGGTGTGAGCTTGCCTACCCTCTTTATCTGCTCTGCAATCTTTGATACATAAAGGGCATTGACCTTTTCAAAATTCCTCATCACCTTATCAATCGCATCCGATAAAGACGCATTCTGTACATTAAGCTCCTCACTCATAAATCGTCACATCCTTAAGCTTTCGGCTGCGAACCGCCGGGAGGGCTTACACCCTTAATATCATCATCCTCGTTTTCATCTTTATTCTCTGTATCGTCATCATCCCCCGTAGGAGCGTTATTCATTTTGTTAAGATTAACATTCGGCATTAGTGCCTGTATCGCCTCTTTTTCTTCGTTCTGAATCTCCTCTAAGGCGGCCTGCGCCTGTGCCTTAGTCTCTCCGAAGTGACGCATACGAAACTCTACCTTACCCATGAGCTTTGATGATACAAGAGCTAAATCCTCATTCATCTCCTGCTCTTTGTCGATAAGGATAGAGTCATCCCAGTCAAACGATACTTCGTATTCACCTTCCGGCGCGAGATTGTAAAGGGATACGAACTTATCCGCTGCCCTAATAGCATCCTTAAAGCAGTTTTCAAGAGCTTTTTGGTTATCTGCTATCGTCGTATAAGACCGCTGCTTGATTATCTTCATTTCCGTTGCGGTCTTAGCAACGGCTATATTTGCATCTGCGATAGATCCTCTTGACAGACCTACCACATCCTCAATCCTTATAAAGAGCTGATTAAGGCCATTCACAAGGCTTGCATCCCTGATCGCCGGGCTGAATACTTCGTACAGGTCTCTATCACCCTTATCAATATCAACAGCGCGGAAAAGCCTCTTGTTGAGCTTAGGCATTTCCATCTGCCCGCTATTTCCCTTTGGCCGCATAGCCGTCGGATCAACGTCAATGGCAAGCTCTGATCCCTCATATTCCCACAGGAGCCTTGAATACTGTTTATCGGCTTCCATGATAAGGTCTTTGGCCTTTGCATACACGCTGGCACCCATAGGGCTGTCAACGTCAACGCTGTTTGCATTGGCAACCTTGAAATAACCGAACATAGGCCCCTCGGCATTTCTGATTATCGCCTTTTCTTCAAGGGTAGCCCATATCGGAACCGTATTCAGGGGAACTTCAACACCAAGAGAATCCTTAGTTGTTGATTTGAAAGCCCGCTGCGTAATAACAACGTCGTCACCCTCTACCCGATGGCGTTCAAGTCTCGTATAAAAGGTTTTCCCCTCCGTGTAGGTATCAGGGAAAATCACATCCATAAGCTCCCCGTCACTGCCGAACGCTACGGGGTACATAGCCCATGCACACGTCCATGCAAAGTGAATGTGACCGTTTTTAGGATAAGGACGCAATACCATTCCACCCGCGGCGCATCCCTGCTCTAATTTCTGCCGTAAATCATCAAAGACTTTTTTAAAGTCCTCCTTCAGAAATTCAGCCCTCGGATTTTCCTGCGATTCCCCATCTTCACCGTCCTTCGTCTTACCGGTTATGTCCCAGTTGATTTCAATGATTATCTGTCGTGCTATCTCTGACGCAATGAAAGAAGGTAGGTTAAGTGACTTAATCTGCGCTTCATCCTTCTCGGCTTTTAACCACGTTGCCTGATTGGTATACATCTTGTACCAGTCATCAAGCGCGTTAATCATCTCGGTAGATAAAGGTGTGTCAATATGCTCTACGTTGTTAATCGAATCATACGGAATCATTTTATGTAGTACGCTCCTTATCGCATCTGCTAACCACATTTACTGTCCTTTACGCCTCCATACACGTTCCATTGCATAGCGCACACAGTCTATGGAGTGATTATCATGATCGGGATAGCCCGATATGATCTCGCCATCATCTGTGCGCTCATATTCGTAATTCTGAAACTCTCTTGATGTATCCGGGCAGCGGACAGGATCAATAACGATCTGATTAAGTGACTGTAACCACTTAATGCCGTATCGTACTGAATCAGGTCCTTTAATTGCCTCACGACAAAGAGAGCCGTAGTCTCTGTAGTCTCCTACCGACTTCGGCTCTGCTGAATCTGCTGTAATAAGGTCCTGTCCGGTAACGTGTTTCTCCATTACGAGTCTGTTCCACGTTTCCGCATTGCTCGTTTTAAAACACCGCATTTCATCAAAGATATACAGAATCCTGCGGGTGCTATCAAAATGCATCTTGCCCCAATGGTAAGGATCAGGATACCAGCCCCAGTCAATACCCATATAGATATGATCGAAGGATGATATCTCCTGATCCGTTATAGGTCTGATGCATAAGTTATCAAATACTTCGCCGCCTGTACCAACCGGAATACCTAAATATTCATGCGTGTACGCTCGCGGATTGGTAAGCAACAATTCATTCGCATCTTCAAAGAACTGCTCGCCTAACCACTCTCGCGGTACATCCTTATAGCAGCTCATATGCCTTACCGCGTTTGCACGCGGTTTAAGCACGTATTCGTTCGCCCAGTTTGACCGGCTTATAGGCGGGTTGAAAGACTTAAATACGACAAACTTTGAACCGCCACGCATTACAGACTGCTGTACGGATCGTATTTCCTCTTCGCCGCTGAACTCATCCAACTCCTCAAACCACAAATACTTAAGATAACCCTTCGCTACCTTAATGGATTTGAGCTTTTTAGCTTTATCAAGTCCACGGAACAGGATCACCTGTCCTGTAGGTTTGTATCGTAATTTGAACGGGCTTGTTGTGGCCTTCCATAAATCAGATACGCCCAGGGCCTCAATGCCCCATAGCACCTGCTCAAATACTGATGTACCGATAGTGGATGCAACCTTACGGAATACTACCGCATTTGCGTTTGGGTCCTGCATGACTCCAAGCGGGATCTCCACACCGATAAATGATGACTTAGTAGAACCACGCCCACCAAACAGATCATAGTAAGTGTGGCCGCCTGCCTGGATATCCCAGTGCAGGTTATAAAACGACGGCGCAATAACGTTAGTTAACCTAACGCCTTCAATCTTCGCGCTCATCCGTTTCCGTTGTTGTCTGTTGCTGTTTTAACTGTTCCTGTGCATCTGCTATAGCCTGCGGATCTATTGACATTTGCGCGACGTTGGGAAGCTCAATGCCGCCCTCTACCGGTTTAGGAAGATCACAGATAATATTGATAGCTGCCCTGTTATCATCGTCCTTCGCTTTGTCTGCATCCCAAGCTCTGAAATTATTCTGTAGGTTAAACTTCGCGCCGTTACTGCCGTCTTTATCGTATAATCGCATCTCTGCGTAATTTTCAATTTTCAGTTTTGCCCTGGTTATGATCTCGTTATACTTCTTATTCCTGTTCTGATAATTAAGCAGGCTCATCCTGCTATTGAAGCCCAGCGCAAGCGCAAGGCCTGTCACGGTAAGAGGCTTTTTGCCTACGATGATAGGATAGCCGAACTTATCTTTTGCGGGCAGTCCCGTCGCTTCATCGATATACTCATGCCCTTCGCAATCTTCAAAATAAGCATCCACGGCTGCCTGCATATCTTCCGGGGAAGTATAGGCAAGTTTGAAACGTTCTGCCATAGCAAAAACCTCCTTCCTGACATAATAAAAGCCCACTCCCTTAAGAGTAGGCTTTCATTCGTGTAGCACTGCGAAAAAACTTAAAACTGATGTTGCTGTCCCTCTGATCCCGCGGGCGGGGTATGAGGGGTGTTACTTTTTCTTTGCCGTCTGCTTCTTTGCGGGCTGTTTCTTATCGGCCGCGTGCTTTTTATCCCAGTCCTTTGCAGCCTTTGACATATCCGCGTTAAAATAACTTGCCGGTTCTTTGTAAGATACCTTTTTTGTTGCCATTGCCCTACCTCCTTATCAAGCGTTTTTTAACAGTCGCTTCATCTCATTTACAATCGCAATACTTCTTGTATGAGCTTTATTGCCGTTGCAGAAATAATCGGATACAGCTTCCGCTATTGTTTCAGCATTACTATCCGTTGCATATCCGGATATACCTTTAGCCCAAGCTGTTGTACCGCCTGATCCTTTTGTAGCCTTGTATGCAGCCTTTACTATAAGCCGCGCCGCTTTATCAAGTGCTGTATAAGTTACCCCGCCTGATATTCCCAGCTTTTTAGCAATCTGATCTGTTAATGCGTGCCCTAATTCATGATACATTACGGCCTGCGTACCAGACTTATTACCTCTCGAAGGATGATAGCCCGATTTTATTGACGCGTCATAAACCCGATTCATCTTATCAATATCCGTAAAATTGTCATTCAATGATACAACACCTGTTGAACCGTCATAAAAGCCTAATGTGTTTGTTTTGTCGGCACCCGTTAATGTGGCCACCGTAACATCACTTATCAGACCCCTGACTTCTGAAAATTCATTGAACATATCTGACGCACTTTGGCTCATATCGTCTATGTACGGGGCATTATCCGAGTCATGATAATGGAGCATAACACTTACTTGGTCAACAATGCCGATACTCTTTCCGCTGCCGTTGCCAAGATTTGATCCTCCACCGTGACCGCCAAAATACTGTAAATCAAGCTCAAACATATTATACCTCACTTCCTGCGTCCGGTCAAATTTCTTAGACTACTCTTCAACTTCGATTTCCATGCTATCTGTTTCATCATCTATCTCTACGCCCCGGCTCTCTAAGAACCGTCTTGCTGCGTTTTTCAATTCCTCTTTTCTCTGTTCGTCTATCATGCGGGTTTCCTCCTACGCTGATTGAGAACATAAGCATAGCCCTTGATAATATCGTTCTTAAGATACCGCGCTGCTTCGCTGCGCTCCTCATCTGACAGGTTCATGCCGGATGAAATGCTGTCCTTCAAGCCAGACAGAACATTATTGATATCCATTAAACGATCCGACGGGCTTGTATGCGCCTGAGCGTCAAAATATCCGGGAAACATTGACGCAAGCTCCTCATACTTAGAATCAATGCTCATGCCCTGTCTGCCTATCTTAAGGAAATTCTCACTGGATCTCATATACCTTGTGAAGTCCGGTATGTTCTTCCTGTCATATTCGCTTATTGAGTATGTGCCCTGTAGCATCTGCCGGATAGCCTTGTAATCCTCTTCGGCTCCGTAGTTGCGCTCCATCATCCTGTCAACAAGAGAATCCGCAAGCTGTTCAGCCTGCGCGTTGGCTTCCTTCGACACCTTGATCTTATAATCCTCTAAGTCAATGCGTACACCGTTTGACTTATCCATAGCAGAAAAGAAGTCAACTATCTTATCCTTGCTATCCGTGATCTGATCCATGCTATATTGTCCGACGATATCCCGTGCTGCCTCATACTTAGCACCACGGCCGCCAAAATATTGTAGATCTACATCAAACATCATCCGTGTAGCACTCCCTCAAAACTCAAAACTGCTGTTACTGCTTGTCTGCTGCCTTGCCCTGGGTATAGCGGTTCCCGCATATGATACAGCGCCCGTTATGGAGTGGTATGCCGCACTGCTTACACTTGCGCCACTTCTTATGGAACGCATCAACACGTATAAGCTCGATCCCGCTGTCCCTTACTGAATCAGGAACGTCACCATACATCACGATCTTAGAGGGATGCAGGCGCTTAACCATCTCATTAAAGCCAAGATCAAAGAGCCTTGCACACTCTTCATCATCCTGCGTGCCTACGCTCGATATCGCTACCGGACTGTTTGAAGGCTCACCATCAAAGCACCAGTCAAAGCTACTCTCATCAGACCACGATATAGTAGGTATGACCTTACACCCGTAGTCCTGCCAATATGCCGCGCACCAGTGCTTACGGTAATGGCTCCATATCTGCACAGCCATAGGAAAATCTGTATATGTTGAAAAGTCAGGCGCACATACGACCTGAAACTTACGAAGCATCTCTGCATACCTGTCTGCATCAGTCCATACCCTCATGAACTGATAATCGTCCAGGAAGAAGTGTACCCCGTGCTGCTTAGGCTCCTCACAACCCTTAGCATAGTTAAAGCCTATCCAGTTATCCGCTTGTACATCCTCTTCCGGCTGGATCACCGGTATGTTATACTTACCCGCTCCGTCGTATATCTGCTTTTGCAGGTTCTCATAATTTCGTATGTTCCTGTAATTCTCCATAATGCAAATAAAAAAGAGCCTTATCAGCTCTCTTGTATGTTCACGTCCGGGCACCACGCACGAGGAATGGAGGC
>JAFXVI010000055.1 GCA_017524595.1 Lachnospiraceae bacterium
GCGAAATCCTTGAATAACTGTCTCGCCATTTCATGTTCTTTTGATAAAGAAAAATCCATGATACTTCTTCCTCCGTTATATTATTATTTCATTGTTTTCTTTATCGATCAAAGATCTTTACTTTCCGTAAAGGGGTAAACCCTTACGACAGCTTGGGCACATATTTACGCCTTGTCTACAGGTACCTTGCCGCCATCTGCATAATTGTAGAAGCCGATACCTGTCTTAACGCCAAGCTGCTTAGCCCTTACCATCTTACGAAGAAGAGGACATGCACGGTACTTGGGATCACCTGTCTCCTTGTAGATAACGTCCATGATAGCAAGAACGATATCAAGACCTACATAATCACCAAGCTCAAGGGGACCCATGGGATGATTGCAGCCAAGCTTCATAGCGGTATCGATACCCTCGATATCTGAAACGCCTTCAGCGTAAACTGTGATACCTTCGTTGATGAGCGGGATGAGTATCCTGTTAACAACGAAGCCGGGAGCCTCATTAACCTGTACGGGAGTCTTGCCAAGATCCCTTGATATCTCATTAACCTTGTCAACGAGTTCCTTGGGAGTGTTAGCTCCGGCGATAACCTCTATAAGCTTCATTACAGGTGCGGGATTGAAGAAATGCATACCAACGATAGGCTTGGGAAGGCCTGCTCCGATCTCGGTTATTGATAATGATGATGTATTTGAGGCGAATACACAATCAGGATTCTTAACGATGTTCTCCATAAGGTTCTTGAAGCATTCCTTCTTGATATCCATTACTTCAAGAGCAGCCTCTACGATAAGATCTGCGTCAACACAGATATCGTTAAGACCTGTCTTGAACTTGGCCATGATAGCATCAGCCTCTTCCTGCGTCTTCTTCTGCTTAGCAACCAGCTTGTCCATAGCCTTCTGAACCTTAGCCTTGCCGCCGTCAGCAAATTCCTGCTTGATATCGCATAAGTATACGGTATCTACCTTGTCACACTGAGCAAATGCCTGGGCAATACCTGAACCCATTGTACCTGCACCGATAACACCAACTTTCATATTGTTGTCCTCCATTTGAAAATTTGTTTGATATAAAGGGCGAAAGTCAATCATTCCAAGTGCTTACGTATCAGAATGGTTGACCTTATTCCCTGAATTACTTATTTAAAAACTCTACTACCTTAACCTTTGTCGGGTCATCCTTCTTCTTAAGGAAGTTGCCCATGCCGGCCTTCTGGTCTTCAGTCTCGAAGCAATCACCGAAGAGCTTCTCTTCAATAACGATAGCCTTGTCCATATCCACCTCAAGACCATCGTTTATTGCCTTCTTGCAATTACGTACCGCTATGGGAGCGTTCTTTGCAATTGTAGCTGCCATCTTCTCTGCTGCTGCCATAAGGTTATCCTTGGCTGAAGCGGTAATGTTGCCTGCCTCATCAACGGTAGCCTTTATAACATCGTTTACAAGACCTATCCTGTAAGCTTCGTCAGCCTTGATGTTACGTGCGGTGTAGATAAGCTGCTTAGCCATACCCGCACCTACAAGACGTGCTAGCCTCTGGGTTCCGCCAAATCCGGGGGTGATTC
This sequence comes from Lachnospiraceae bacterium, assembly GCA_017524595.1. Lineage (GTDB taxonomy): Bacteria > Bacillota > Clostridia > Lachnospirales > Lachnospiraceae > UBA2868. The sequence goes on from JAFXVI010000055.1 coordinate 1,569, forward strand.
CAAGTCCCACCTCAGGCTGTCCGAACATTGCGTTCTCGGAACAGATCCTGATGTCACAGCTCATTGAGATCTCACATCCGCCGCCAAGTGCAAATCCGTTGATGGCTGCTATAATGGGAATAGGGAATGTCTCGATCTTCCTGAACACATCGTTACCCTTCTTACCGAAAGCTTCGCCTTCAGCCTTGGTGAGTGTTGACATCTCACCTATATCGGCACCGGCTACGAATGACTTTTCGCCTGCACCTGTAAGTATAAGGCATCTTACCGTGTTAAGATCAACTGCATCAAATGCCTCGTTAAGCTCGTCAAGCACCTGAGAATTAAGGGCATTTAAAGCCTTCTCGCGGTTGATGGTTATGATGCCTATTGCGTCTTTCTGTTCATATAAAATGTATTCCATAAATATTCTCCTTCTTATCTTTCGCGATATTACGGATCAGTCCATTTCCACGATAGTTGCACAGCCCATGCCACCACCGATACACAGTGTAGCAAGACCCTTCTTTGCACCCTTCTTCTGCATCTCATGAAGGAGTGTTACAAAGATACGTGCGCCTGATGCTCCAACAGGATGTCCGAGTGCGATAGCGCCACCGTTAGGATTAAGCTGCTTGTCAACATCGATTCCAAGATCCTTGCCTACTGCAACAGACTGAGCTGCGAAAGCCTCGTTAGCCTCGATGATATCGAAGTCCTCGATCTTGTATCCGGCCTTAGCCATTGCCTTTCTGGTTGCTGCTACAGGTCCGATACCCATTATGGTAGGATCAACGCCTGCAAGAGCGCCTGCTACGAATGTAGCCATAGGCTTAACGCCTAATTCCTTAGCCTTCTCCTCGCTCATAACAACAACTGCTGCCGCACCATCATTGATACCGGAAGCATTACCTGCTGTTACAAAGCCGTCAGGATTGATAGGACGAAGCTTCGCAAGACCTTCGATAGTAGAACCCTGTCTCGGACCTTCATCTGTATCAAATACAACTGTCTCTTTCTTCTTCTTAACTTCAACCGGAACTATCTCATCCTTGAATGAACCGTTCTCGATAGCTGCACAAGCCTTGAGCTGGCTCTTAAGCGCAAACTCATCAAGCTCTTCTCTCGTGAGGTTCCACTGCTTTGCGATATTATCTGCCGTTGTGATCATATGATAATCGTTGAATGCATCCCAGAGAGCATCCTTAACCATGGTATCTACAAGACCGCCTTGGCTCTGTGAAGGCCACATCATCCTGTAGCCGTAACGTCCGTTAGGGATTGCAAAAGGAGCCATTGACATGTTCTCCATACCGCCGGCAACAACAACATCGGCATCTCCTGCCATTATCATCTGTGCTGCCTGGTTAACACAATTAAGACCCGAACCGCATACAACATTGGAAGTAACTGCGGGTGTTTCGATAGGCAGACCTGCCTTGATCGATGACTGACGGGCTACGTTCTGGCCCTGTCCTGCCTGTATAACACATCCCATGTATACATGCTCAACATCCTCCGGCTTGATCCCGGCTCTCTTAACTGCTTCCTTGATCACGATAGCTCCCAGATCAGCTACGGGAATGGTTGACAGCGAGCCGCCCATTGTTCCTATGGCTGTACGGCAAGCGCTTGCGATAACGACTTTTCTTGACATTCTGATACCTCCGTTGATTTGATTTATTTGTTTATATACTTTGTTAATTTTTTAACAGCGTCCGATATGAATTATATCACAGTGGGTATTCAAATACAATAAAAACATAAAAGGGGAGCCCTAATTCCATGTGAAATCATTGCTCCCCTTATATTATGATGTTCTATCCTCTAAGTCCCCAGGATACGTCTATCAGATTTCCGGCTCGATAAGCCCGTATGTACTACCCTTCCTCTTATACACTACGTTCACCTGATCCGTTTCAGCATTGCAGAACACGTAGAAATTATGTCCTAACAGCTCCATCTGAACGCATGCATCTTCGGGATACATCGGCTTGATATCAAACCTCTTGCTGCGGACGATCTTGATATCATCATCTTCGTCGTACTCTTTCTCCATGAATTCCTCCTTGAGACTTCCGGAGCCGTACTTGCCGTCCGCTATCTTATTCTTATACTTCTTAAGCTGCCGCTCTATAATCTCCTCAACAAGGTCTATCGATACATACATATCATTGCTTACCTGCTCAGAGCGGATGATGCTTCCCTTAACGGGAATGGTTACTTCTATCTTCTGACGATCCTTCTCTACGCTTAATGTAACATGAACTTCCGTGTCCGGTGTGAAGTAACGCTCAAGCTTGCCTATCTTATCTTCAACTGCAGTTTTCAAGCCTTCCGTTAGATCAATATTCTTACCAACAATTACAAATTTCATGCCGGTCACCCCTTTCGAGTAATTTGAATTGATTATATCATATTTATGCCCTTCGTTGCAATAAATTAAGAACGGGCATCCAATCCATAAAATATGACTCCTTCATGCAAGCATGGGAGTCATATTTATATTCTATATAGTATTTTGATTCAATCAGAAAATACGTCTTACATCAAGTACATTCCTGTATGCCGCATTTGATACCTTGATACCGGTCTTGGCCGTACTTGCATGTACTATCTGGCCGCCGCCGATATAGATACCTACGTGACCCGAGTAGCATACGATATCGCCTGCCTGGGCATTGGCAAGACCGCCTACACTGTAGCCCATACTCCTCTGCGCACCTGACGAATGAGGGAGTGATACACCGAAGTTCCTATAAACACCGCTTGTAAATCCTGAACAGTCCGTACCGTTCGTGAGAGAGGAACCACCATATACATACGGGTTACCAACAAACTGCAAAGCATAATTCGCTACATTGGCACCGATTCCGCTTCCAGATGCAGAGTAGCTTCCACCGCCACCGCCGCCTTTCTATCCGGACTTGCCTGATTTGCCTTTGCCGGCCGCCCTGTTGGCCGCTGCGATAGCTGCCTTCCTTGCCGCCTCTTCCTTGCGGAGACGTGCTTCCTCTTCAGCCTTGCTCTCAGCCTTCGGGAACTCGGTGGATACGCTTACATATTCCTTGCTCACCCAACCGTCACCTTCCTCTATTGATACCTTGACCCAACCTGTCGTCTCTTCTGTAACAGTCAGCCTGTCCTGCATGGGAACAAGACCGAGTACAGGTGCGTCAAGACTTGCTTCCTCGCGTACCTTAAGTGTTGTGGTCTGAACCACAGCGACACGCTCGCCAACCTTTCTGGCAAGTTCTACAGCCGCTTCACCGCTGACTACGAATTCACTCTTAACATAACCGGTCACACTACCTGATCTGATCTTATACCAGTCACCGTCTTTATCAATCCATTCACCTGCCGAATTATTATAAAGCTTACCTACTACCTCACCTTCCTCACTGGGAATATCTCTTACATTAACATAGTAGGAAACCTGAGCAATAACCAGATTGGAAAAATCTTCTTCGTCATCGAAACTTCCGCCTGACGCAAGATATACCTCTATTGTAGGTCCGTCTTTGGGATCCTTCTCGGGTATTATTTCATCTTCGGATACTGAATTAGCTGAAACAATATTTTCGGAAACAGTATTTTCAGATACAGACTCATCCAGAACAGAATCTTCCGAAACACTGTTGCTGCTCACCTGCGAAACCGGTGCCGGTTCGGGTGTGGCTATAAGCTTCCTGGCTTCTTCTGTCTCTGTTACGGTCATTGAAGCTCCGCTGGCAGCGCTTCCGACTACTGACATACCATTTACAGTCTCGGAATCACGTACAGCCTTTGATGCAGGTGTCTCTGCCTTTATTGAGATATCTATCTTATCCGAAGTTGTGGCTGTTAAAGTAGATGCAGCCGCTTCCTTATTTTTATCCCTGTTAACACTGGTATGTACTGCCTGTGCCTTCTGCTGCGCGATACTGCGAGCCCGTTCCGCCTTAAGATCCTTAACGGATACACCGCTTCCTATTGCCAATATCCCGCCTTCTGACGGCAATACCGATTGAGCTGTCGCTGCGCTGACACTAAATACCGGATATCCTGTAATAACCATTGCAGATGCAAGCGTGCATGCCGCAACTCTGATTACATTTTTCCTCATATATCCTCCGTTACCTGAATTCATTTATTTCTTTTGACAAATTTGTCTTTATCGTCATGAAATGTTACAAAAATATTACGCACTTCACAAAATATAACACCCTGTTAATAGTTTGTCAACCAAAAACAGCGTCATATATCTGCATTTATGTGACCAAACGTCCTCCAGTCCTTGATTTTCAAGAGCTTATAAAAATTGTAAACTTTTTATTAACTCTTAATGACAAAAAAATGATCAGGACAATGATACGAGGTATTTTTCAGCAGAATACACAGCATTGGCACCGTCTGATACTGCAGTGACAACCTGACGCAGCGGCTTTGATCTTAAGTCCCCTGCCGCAAACACTCCAGGAATACTGGTCGCGCAGTCCTCTCCGGCCACTACATATCCCTTCTCATCCAGTAAAAGCTCACCTTCCTTAAGTTCATCCCTGTTTTTCTTTCCTATTATATAAGAAGAGTTCGGGACATTACCCACAGCGATAAACACGCCGTTTACCAAAAGTTCTGTCTCAGTGCCATCCTTAACATTTGTAACAATGACCTTCTCGACCATATCGCCGCCTGCTATTTCCTTAACGACACTGTTCCATACCGGCTCAATATTATCGCATGCAAAAAGAGCAGTCTGAAGGGTCTTAGCAGCTCTCAACTCATCTCTTCTATGTATTATGTAAACCTTCTTGCAACCTCTTGCCAAAAAGATAGCATCTTCAACCGCAACATCACCTCCGCCTATAACAGCAACCGTCCTGTTCTTAAAGAATGCCCCGTCGCAGGTAGCGCAATAGGATACTCCCATACCTGCCAGTTCCTCCTCGCCCTTTACATTAAGCCTGCCTGGAGAATTACCTGTAGTAAGTATCACTGCCTTTCCCTCATAACTTCCCTGCTCAGTGTTTACTTTCTTAATATCACCTGTCAGTTCAAGACCGGTTATATCAGCCTGCACCCTCTCCGTTCCATATTTATCAACATGTTCCGACATCTTAGTCGCAAGCTCCATACCCGACAGCCCGGGCAATCCGGGATAATTATCTATCTCATAGGTATTTATTATCTGCCCGCCTCCCATATAATTCTTTTCAATAAGAAGAACCTTAAGTTCTGCCCGCCTCGCGTAAATGGCAGCTGTCATTCCCGCAGGGCCCGCTCCCGCTATGATAAGGTCATATAACTCGCTCATTTCACCCCGTCCTTTACTGTTGACCGTTTTAGTCATCCTTGTTTGAAGTTCTTTTGTATACACCATATTGTAACTTGCTTGACCACGCCTACAATATCTAGTATATTATATATTATCTGGTGATTTTTTTCAATGATTAAGTTTGCCTGGGAGATAAGGTATATGAACAGACAACACGCAGTAGTAACCGGGGCATCCCGAGGGATCGGCAAGGCAATAGCTGAGAAGTTCGCAGAAGCGGGCTTCGACCTTACCATTGCCTGTTTCAGCAATTCTGATATGCTTGATGAACTGGCAGACAGGCTCAGGAAAGAATATGGCATTGCCTGTAATACTTTCTCAGGTGACCTCTCCTTATACAAATCCGTGGAAACGCTCTTTAAGGGAATCAAACGTGTAGATGTTCTTATAAATAATGCCGGAATATCATATACAGGTCTTTTACAGGATATGCACCCGGATGACTGGAACAGGATCATCAGCGTGAATCTGAGTTCAGCCTTCTATTGTTCGAAGCTGGCCATACCGCTTATGCTAAGCAGAAAAAGCGGCAAGATATTGAACATCTCGTCTGTCTGGGGTGAATACGGTTCATCAATGGAAGTTGCCTACTCAGCGTCCAAGGGCGGACTTAACGCATTTACCAGAGCTCTCGGCAAGGAACTCGCACCCAGCAACATACAGGTCAATGCGATTGCCTGCGGGATCATTGATACGGATATGAATAAGATCTTCAAACAGGAAGAAA
>JAFXVI010000056.1 GCA_017524595.1 Lachnospiraceae bacterium
GCCCTTTGTTCCGGGAATTCCTATCATCTTAAGCTTCCTCGAAGGATATCCGTACCATGCCGAAGCAACATGCGCCATTGCATATCTTGTACTGTCAACCCTGATAACTGTGATATCACCCGTAACTTCAACATCCTGCTCTACAAGAACCGCACCGGCACCTTTTTCACAAGCTTCCGATGCAGCGCTGTGTCCATCAAAATTAGCTCCTTTAACACATACGAACAGACAGCCCTCACATATCTTCCTGGAATCATAGACAACCTCTTTAATATCCCTGTCCTTAGTCCCCTGAACAATCCTGTATTCAATATCCTTTATAAGTTCACCCAGTTTCATGCCCTTCTCCTTCCAATAAACCTTTACTTCCAGTCTTTAAGAGTTAGTTCCGGTTTCTCCTGACCCATATATTCATTAACGGATAACTCATACATTACAGAAAGCGTATCCCTTGATCTCATTTCCTCCGCTATCTTATCACCATCACCAAAACATATTGCATCAATCCTAAAATTACTTTCATCCCGAGCCTTCAATTTGAGTTTAACAACATTTCTGTTATTACCGACAACCTTGATATCTTCAGGAACAAGATTCTTATCCGCAAACAACGGTTTCGGATTTCCCATACCATAAGGTTCAAGCATTTTTATTTCGTGAGCCAGCTTAAGCGATGCATACTTTATGGGCATGGCAATATCGGCAGTTATCTTCTCTGTAAGTTCATCATCCGTAAGCGTACAGTTATCATTAAGACGTTGCCTTAATTCTTCTATCTTATCTTCATGCATTGACAGCCCTGCCGCAGTCTTATGCCCTCCGAATTTAATAAAAAGATCAGCACACTTAATCATCTCCCCATGCATATCATATGCTTCTATTGATCTGCCCGAGCCCTTGATCTCCTCTTCACCTTTCGTAAGTACAAATGACGGCTTATAGAAAGCTTCCCTTAGCTTGCCGGCCACAAGACCTGCTATGCTCTCATGACAGTCAGGAAGATATACTACCAGGACCTTATCTTCTGACAGTGATGAAGAATCATTCACCATATTTATCGCCATCCTGGCATACTTATCGCTCATTTCCTTTCTTATTTCGTTTAGCGAACTTAATTCTTCGGCTATTTTCAGAGCATCCTCATTATTGTCCTTCATAAACATCTCCAGAGCTCTTGTCGGAGAATCAAGCCGACCCGTAGCATTTATACAGGGACCAAGGATAAATCCTATATGATAAGGAGACAGTATATTCCTGTTTACCTTCCTGACATCGATCAGACTCCTCATCCCCGGGTTACCGGTCTTTTTCATCTCATTAATGGCAAATTTCACGGCTATCCTGTTTTCATCCTTAAGTTCCATGACATCGCCTACCGTGGCAAATCCGGCAAACATCAGGAGTTCGTTCAGGATCTTTTTATCGGTTCCAGTAAGTTCATACAGACATTGTATCAGTTTATATGCGACCATTCCACCGCATATTTCCTTATACGGATATGGACAGTCTTCACGCTTTGGATCTATCACAGCATCAGCCTCGGGAATACGGAATTTCTTATTCCCCTCCACAAGTTCATACGGAATCTCATGATGATCTGTAACTATCACCGTGATCCCATTATCCCGTGCATACTTAATTTCGGCATATGCACTTATTCCGTTATCACAGGTTATTATAAGATCGGTACCATCAGCTATCGCTTCATCGACCATTCCCAAGTTCATCCCATACCCGTCTTTCATCCTTTCAGGCAACCGTACCTTTGCCTTACCGCCGACCTTTAGAATACCCTTAAGCAGAATGCATGATGCACATACTCCGTCAATATCGTAATCACCGATGATAAGTATCTTTCTTTCAGACCGGATAGACTCCTGCAGTATGGAGGCCGCCTTATCAACATCCTGTAAAAGATGTGGATCATGCATATCTTCCGGTTTTCCGTTAAGATATAATTCGATCTCCTCATCCCTAATAATTTCTCTGTTTCTGATAATACGTGCAAGCATCGGAGAAATCCCGTATTTTTCTGATATTGCATTAAAATCAGCCCGTTTGGCTGCTACCATCCATTTTTTCATTATTTTTACCTGGAACCTGACGCCTGATACAAAATAAAGACCTCACATATAGATAAACCAATGCGAGGTCTCTAAAAATTTAAATAAATATTACTTGTTCTTTGCCATCTTTGTTTTAAATATATACCACAATGCACTTGCAAGGCAGATCGAGGAATATGTACCACACACAATACCTACCATAAGAGGCAGCGCGAATTCCCTTATAGATGAAACACCAAGGACATACAGAACCGCTACCATGATAAAAGTAGTAAGGGATGTAAAGATACTTCTTGTGAGTGTCTGGTTGACACATAAATTGACCTTATCTTCCAGCGACATGGTATTATACTGAGGATCTCTAAGCACTTCACGTATCCTGTCATAGATAACTATAGTGGCGTTGATCGAATAACCGACAATCGTAAGCATACATGCTATGAACGTATTACCTACAGACACACGAGAGAACGCGTAAAAGGCAAGTACAACCAGAACATCATGTACAAGAGCTATAACAGAACCGAATCCAAACTTAACATCGCTGAATCTGAACCAGATATACAAAAGCATGCAGGCTGTAGCTATGACGACTGCTATCACAGCGCTCCGGCTCATCTCCGAGCTTATCGTTGAGCTTATCGTTTCTGCCGTTATCTTCTCTGCTTCAACACCGAAATTCTCGACCATCTTATCCGAAAATTCAGTCCTTTCTTCAGCCGAAAGAGTCCTTGTTTTAAATATCACTTCATTACTCCCGGCAACCTTCTGTACCTGAACGTTTCCGTCTCCGGTTATTCCTTCAATAACAGGAACAACCCTGGCGTCTATGTCTGCAACACTCATATCCTCATTAAATGCAACATTTGTTGAAGTACCGCCAAGGAATTCAAGTGATAAGTTGAGCGCATGTTTTCCTGCACCTGCATTGACTCCCATTGCTATGAATCCCGCAACTATTGCCGCAATGGATATACCGATGAATACCTTCCTCTTCCCAAGAAAATCAGTTTTCTTGATCTGTCTGGCCTTGCCATAGAACTTCTCATCCCTGACACCCAGATCATAGAAAGCATTGAGAAGCTTCTTAGTTACAACAAGCGCAGTAAACATTGAAACAACAATACCTATTCCAAGCGTTATAGCAAATCCCCTTATTGAACCGGTACCAAGAATACCAAGGACTACAGCTGCTATAAGGGTTGTAAGGTTACCATCCAGTATGGCTGAAAATGCCTTCTCATATCCAAGCTTGATCGCTGTATTAACTGTCTTTCCGGAAGCAATCTCTTCACGTATTCTTGCAAACGTGATTACGTTTGCATCAACCGCCATACCTATTGAAAGGATGATACCAGCTATACCGGGAAGCGTAAGCGTAAGTCCGAATGCATCTGAGAAAAGATTAAGCAGCACCATAACAATAACTATATACAATGCAAGAGCCAGTGAAGCACACAGTCCAGGGATAAGGAATACTGCGATCATAAATACAACAACGATCGAAAAACCAATGATACCGGCCTTTATACTGGTAGCTATTGCTTCCGATCCAAGCTGAGCACCTACTACATTTGAACGCAGCTCCTCAAGTGCAAGCTTAAGACCACCTATCCTTATGGTAGATGCAAGCTGTTCAGCCTTATCTGCATCCTCCATGCCTGTAATCTGAGCCTGACCGTTTGTGATCGCCGACTGAACCGACGGTATACTTACAGCTGCTCCGTCATAGTAGATCATTATGGAATCATGATTAGTAACAGCCTTAGTTGTTGCGTCAGCAAATTTCTTCGTGCCATCCGGAGTAAGCGTAAGTTCTACTATATACTGTACACCCTTAAGTTCATCCTGATATGCACCCCCTGCCGCCGACTGTACATCCGTACCTTCAAGAACAATTGACCCGTCAGCCTTGAGCTCTTCTATCGTTTTATTAAGAGCTCCGGTATTCCTGTCATAGTTGGGATTACCATCCGCGTCATACTGTGCTATAAAATACAACTGCCCCGGCTTACCCAACTCTTCAAGTACCGCATTGGCATCCTCGACCCCGGGGATTTCAATACTGATACGGTCATCTCCCTCTTTATACACCTGTGCTTCTGTACTGTAGCCTTCCACACGGCGCTGGAGTTTAAAGATCGTATCATCCATATCGGCATTTGACGGTTTTCCCTCGCCAACTGCCTGATAAGTTATGCTGACACCACCAGCAAGGTCAAGACCAAGCTTGATCTCAGACGCAGCACCTACCTTGTCCTGTCCAACACCGTAAACCACCATGAACGCAAAGGCTATAGTCAATACGATCACGATCAGCAGTGTAAGGACTGCATTACGTTTTTTCATTGCTTTTCTCCCTCTAAATTATTTGTTTATTTGATCATTCCATAATAAAACAGCATATTATGGATCATTATCTTATGCCTCATCCATCTCTGCTTCGGCCGCCTTAAGCATTATCGCAGCTTCCACTCGCTTCTTTTCAAGTTCACAGCCTATATCGTATGCCCCGTTTATATCTCCCGAAAAACTGTATGAATTAGCCGCACAACCTCCGCTGCAATAGAACTTCGCAAAACAATCGCGA
>JAFXVI010000057.1 GCA_017524595.1 Lachnospiraceae bacterium
ACTGCTGCTTCTGCTCCTATGGTAGCGCTCATTGACGAATGCTCGGATTCGACTGGAATAAATTCGGTATCCATCTGTCCATTTGCAATGTACGTTGAAACCATCTGCGGTATCTCAGTTGATGGCGTTATGGGAAACGCCGGCATCACATCGGGATTGACCTGTTTGATGGCGTAAGCGACCGCTTCATTTCCCGACATCCTGTCTTTCTTAGGCATCTTACATTCCCTCCCGTATCTCTATCGCACCAAAGGGACAGGCTTTTGCACATATGCCACAGCCCTTGCAGTGATCATAATCAAAATCAGCTCTCTTACTGTCCTTAACCGGAATGCTCCCATCAGGGCATACAGGTGCACACAGAAGACACTGCTTACATTTCTCCTCTATAAATACCGGCGTGGAAGTTCTCCACTCGCCTGTATTGAACTCCTTAGACGTACCTCCCGCAAACATCATAAGGCCTTCGGTAAGTCCGTGATACGGAGTCTGCTCATTTATCTTACTCACATCGGTTCTCATTACTATCCTCTCTCCACTACTGTTTTAACTGTTCGGCAAGTGCATCAAATGTCATCGTAAGGGCACGCATATTGCCCTCTATAACCTCGGGCTTTCTTGCAAACTTATGCTCATATGAAGTACGCATCTCACGGATAAACGCCGCCTTGTCCATAACGGAACTCACAGCAACGGCAGCTGCAAGCATCGGTGAATTGGGGAAATTCTGCCCCAGCGTCTCCACAGATATCTTTCTTGCATCTACAGTATACACACGCCCCTTGTATCCGTTAAGCAGCGGTATCACATCATCTCTTGTACCCGGAGTGTTTATTATGATCGCACCGTCTTCCTTAAGACCTGCAGTCACGTCCACGGAATGCAGCAGTGTCTCATCCACAACTACTACCAGATCCGGATTATAGATATTAGAATGTACCCTTATCTCCTCACTGCTTATCCTGTTATACGCCGTAATAGGCGCACCCATACGCTCCGGTCCGTATTCCGGAAAACCCTGTACATAGGCTCCTGTTTTAAAAGCAACATCGGCAAGCAGCAATGCCGCCGTCTTGGCACCCTGACCGCCTCTTCCGTGCCATCTTATCTCAAGTCCCCGACTCATCTTAATCTCCTGTTTCCAAGTTATATCATAATATCAGCATTAAAACATTATATACAACCTGCCTCACTCATGTAAAGCACTATTTTTTTGTAATCGTATTCGGACGCAGCAACGCTGATCTTATCGAATAATCCCTTATGAACCTCCGGAATACGATAGTCTTTCATTTCGTCCAAAATACTGTCAATACGCTCACAGGACATATCTTCTGCTGCCTCTTTTATCTCTTCGAATACAGCAATCATGAGTTCCTCATCTGCTTCCGGCTTGTCTTGATCTGATACGCCCTCAGGAAATACTGCGGACAATAAATCTTTAAACCCGGCATATTCCTTTATAAATTCAGCATGATGGCTGCAGATATAATCAACATCCTCCTCTTTCCCGGCATTCTCCAGTCTCTGTGCTTCCTCTCCGAAATCTCCGGCTCCTATTACCCTTGCTGAGCTCTTCAACGCGTGAACCTTTATTGTATAGTTCTTATAATCCTTCTCCTCATAGAAACGGTTCAGTTCCTCTGTCTTTTCATCAACAGACTCGTAAAAAATCTTCAACAGACCAAGATACGCCTCTGTCGTCCCGCTGTTTTTAAGTCCGGTTTTCACATCTATCGGACTCTCTTTCAATGCTTCAAATCCTTCCGGAAGCTCTATGACCGTTTCTGGCTTAACATCTTCATCCTCTTCGCCATTAATTTTGACCAGATCTTTTTGAAAAATCTTAAGCATCATCCTCCAACGCCTTCCACATATCAATCAATACTGTTAATCAGCTCGGAATTATCCATGTGTATTATTTTCTCATACCCAGGATAAATCAACCCGTGCCTAATTTGCGCTCATATATTTCTGAACATTATCATATGTGATCATACTGTAAGGTTTGAAAACATACTTATCAAAGGTAAGCTCAACCGGAACCGGTTCTCCCTTTGATAATGCATACGCCATTTCCATTATCGTCTCAGCCTGCCCCTTAGAATCATTGTACACACTCCCGTCAAGCTTCATCGTCCTTATGGCTTCAAGGGCTTCCTCCGTACCGTTTATCCCTACAACAAATGGATCAAGCGGATAATCCTTCTCCCTTATCGCATCAAGCGCCCCAAGAGCCATATCATCGTTATTTGCAATGACCATCTCTATCTGGAATGGATATCTGTCGATAAGCTCCCGCATCTTGGCTCTTGCCTGATCCCTGTCCCAATTGGCATATTCGTCTCCGAGCTTCTCAAGTGAAAAACCCGCATTTATAAGTTCATCAATACATACGCTTGTACGCACCATGGTATCCTGATGTCCGGCTTCACCCTCCAGCATCACATATTGTATTGTGCCGTTTCCGTTGGCGTCTATCAAAGATAATTTCTCCGGATCCGAAAGAGCATCTATTATGATCTTGGCCTGAAGCTCACCAGACTGTCTTGCCAGCGCGCCCACATAATAGATCTTGTCCCACCTTGACAGATCCTTTTCCACAGGCTCACGGTTAAAAAAGATGATCGGAGTATCACTTGATATTGCCATATCTATTATCATCGTTGCATCAGTCCTGTCCACAAGATTTACGCAGAGTACATCATAATTTCCGGTAATAAATTTCTGCGCCTGATCATTCTGCGCAAGCTGACTCTTCTTTGCTCCCACCACATCGATCGTTATCCTGATACCGTCCTCTTTCTCCTTCTGTCTGCACCACTTTGTCATATACTTTGTCATGCCATCTACAAAAGTGTCATACTCATCATAAGTAAGCACGGCTATCTTGATCTGTTTTGCCTGAGTATTATTATACGTCTTACAGCCCGTAAGCAGTAAGGCCGGGCAGACAAGAATGGCGACATATTTAATTAACAAACGGGAACAACAACGCCTGATTGTCCTCATCGTACATATTCTCCTTTGTAACAAGCCTGTATTCTATCCCGGTGTTCCGGTATTTCTTGAGCACATTTGTTCCATCGAGTACATTCATCGCCGCAAGATACCCCATTGCAAACTCATCCGGATATACGAGCACCTTAATCTCCTTGCCATAAAGATAATAAACCGCCTTATCCGATGTGGCGATCGAATATACCTTGCTGCTTGTATTGAGATTATAAAGCGCATCAAGCAGCGCATCCGTCGTTGAATTATCAAATGTCACTATTACGTCCGTTGCCTCGGATACCAATGCTCTTTGAATGAACATTCTGGTCTTTGCATCTTTCTCATGCTCATTCCGCTCCCAGTTTATGATCTTTCCGACTTTACCATCTATCGCATCCCTTAATCCCTGTTCACGAAGCGAAACACTGTCCCTTAAAGTATTCTCTGAAATTATAGCCACAGTCACAATATCGCTTTCATTCTCTACAAGCGATTCACCCAGTTCGTATCCCATCTTATAATCGTCAGGCGCAATAACCGGCGCATTTTTAACAGGAGATGAAAAAGCCCCTGTTGTTTCCACTAAAGCTATCGGAATGCGCATGTTTTGAGAATTAGTAAAATCAATTATCTCGGCGCTGTCACAGGCGGCGATTATAAGAGCATCCGCTCCATCCTCGATCTCTCTTTCTATTATCTCCTTCTGTTCCCTTGCATCATCCTCCGAAAGCATTGTCAAAAGTGAAAGGTCGGCATTTTTCTCACCGCATACAAGACCTGCACCCTGACGCAGATTTTCCCATCTTTCCGGATCATCACCGTATACTATCAACGATACATGCTTTCTTTCTTTTTCTGCCGGCTCCCTGTTGTTTACCTGTATGGCCACGATAACAAGAAGGATGAGTAACAATAGTGTTACAGCAAAAAAGCTTCTGCTTTTCCTAAATCTTAGCATTGCCATCCTCCTTACTGTATTCATCGATCGGAATCTTTGGAAGATGGATCGTTACAGTCGTTCCCTCATCAAGCTCGCTCTCAATGATAAGCCCGTAATCACCTTTAAAATAGATCTGTATCCTTTGATTAACATTCCACAGACCTATGCCTGAGCCCTTACCTCTGCTTCTTGCCTTATCTGTAAGCAATGTGGCAAGTACATCTTCGGGTATACCCATCCCGTTATCCGAAACTGAGATAAATACATCTCCATCCTTCTCATACCCCTTAAGCTTTATCTCGCCTTCGCCGTCCATGTGTTCAACACCATAATATATGGCATTTTCCAGAAGCGGCTGGACTATGAGCTTTATTGTTGCACAGTTTTCTATTTCCGGATCGATATCGATCTGTGCGGTAAACTTATTCTTATACCTTACCTGCTGAATATTGAGATAGTTCCTGGCATGTACGATTTCATCACGTATTGATATGATGTTGTTGCCTTTGCTTAATGATATCCTGAACAGCTGAGCAAGAGCGGTGACCATGGAAATCGCATCCTTATAGCGCTCGCCTTCGATCATCCATACTACAGAATCAAGAGTATTATACAGAAAGTGGGGATTTATCTGACTCTGAAGTGCATCCAGCTCGCTCTTTCGCTTTGCCTTCTGCTCCCTTACCATATCGTCGGTCAGCTTTCTCATCTGGTGTACCATTGACTTTATGGTCCTGCCCAGATGCCGTATTTCGTGCGAGCCGCCAATGAAAATATCATCCTCATTCATGACATCCTCGTTTATAACACCCTCCTCAAGATCTGAGATTGACTCTTCAAGCTTTCTTATCGGATCAGTGACAACATAAGAAATGATATAATTGCCCACGACAATGAGTATGAGTATAACGATCGCAACCATCAGCAGATAATTACGCATCCGTCCCATATCAAATGCAAGTTCACTCGTAGGCGTAACGCTTATTATCTTCCATCCGGTATAGCCCACGGTCTTTACGACCACATCCCTTTCCTGTGAATCAAACTTCTCGGAAAAGGCGCCGTCGGCATGACCTGCATGAACAATATTGTTTTCTTTTACCAGGCCTGCAAATATTGCCTTTTGCATCGGATGGTAAATGATCTCTCCCTCAGCATCGCACAGATATACAAAGCCCATGCCTTGATCGTTGACCCTTTCAAACATCTGCTCAATACCGCTGTAGTTCATGTCCACCAGGAGGACTCCGTTCCGTACATTACCAAAGTTGGTAAGCTCAACGCATCTCGAAAGCGACACCACCCAGAAATACCTGTAATTACTGTTATCAAAAATATTCTGTACATGAGGAGTTGAAAAATGCAGATTCTCGATCTCATCAAATGCACTTTGGAACCATTTTTCTTTCTTAAGATCAACTCCGGGCTTTCTTGCAGACACGGGAGACGCCGCGATTATCGCTCCGTCCTGGGTTGCGCACACAATACTCGTTAAGTTATCTTTATTGGCTTCATAGAGAAGGTTCATTTCCTTGTTTATCTTCTCATTGGTAAGATCAGTATTCTTGATGACGCTGTAGCACATAGTATCTGAGATACTCATCATATTTCTGATATAGGAATTGAGGTTCAAGCTGACCTGATCCAGGATCTGTTCATTCTTTTCAATGGTATTTGATCTGATGGTATTGATCGAATGGGTATAAAAAGCAATGGCCATAGCGACAATGCTTAATATAGAGATTGCCATATATGACAGTGATATCGTCCACTGAAGACTTCTAGTTTTGTAAGTGTCTTTTATAAAGTTTACCGGTCGTTTCAGAAATTCTTTCATTACTGCCTGTATTTTGAAGGTGATATCCCAAAATGCTTCTTGAACACATAGCTGAAATAATTCGGCTCCTCATAGCCAACCATTCCCGCTATGATGTAACTCTTTTCATCGGTCGTATCAAGAAGTCTCTGAGCTTCATTCATACGCACCTGTGTAAGATAGGTGACAAAACTGACTCCGGTCTCTTTTTTAAATACTGAAGAAAAATATGATGTTCCTACTCCAAGGTGCATGCATATCTCATCAACAGAGAGAGTACTTTCACTGTAATGATCTGCTATATACTGCTTCGCATCCTCGGCAAGTTTCTTGGTCGTATCAAGTCTTCCGCTGCTTATCTTCTCCCTGATCCTCCCCGTTATCTCTATGAGCCTGTCTGCAAATTCATCCATTGATGCAAAGCCTTCAAGCTCTTCATATGTATTAACGTTCCCAAGCTCAGTCTGCGCAGCGCTTATACCATGACCTCTGAGAAGGCGCAACAACTCAACCATGAATTCCGCATAAAAAATCTGCAGTTGGTTTAAGCTGATATCCGACCTCTTAAGCTTATCTGTAAATTCACGTATCTCGTTCTCAAGGCTCTCTCTGGTGCCTACCTTCACTTGTCTCATTATATGCCGAATCTGTTTCTCGCTGACATAATCCTCGATGGGACATGACGGATCGACATCACTGATGCACAAAGCCTGATTTTCACCTACAAATATCCTATAATGGAAGGCATCCTTCGCCTCAAGAAACGATGTATGGATACTCTCCGCATTTCCGTATACCCTGCCAATCCCGGCGGATACATTGGCATCCAGAGACTTGTGCGCTATCTTGCATATCTTATCCATCTCTTCAATAAAAATGCCGTATTGTTCCGTACTCTTAAGACGTGCCAGAACACATACTGTATCCAGATATACAAGCGCTTCAACAGGGAGAACTTCTTTAAACCTCTCCTCTACTATCTGCTTTAAAGATACAGCCATCAGGTTTTTGTTAAGCCTCTCCCCATCATCCCCTGATGTTGTTATCCGAAATGCGCCCGCACAGTAAAATGCTGATTCTATCTGAAGGTCATAATCCCTCTGATATCTCTCAAGATCGAATTGAAGCTCCCTTCCCTCAAGAAGACCTATGATGAGCTGCTCCTTCATCATGGGACGGCTTTCCTCATAATACTTGGACAGCTGTTCCACATTTCTGCGCTGTCTGATCTGCTCATCAAGCCTCTCTTTTATACGCGTGAAAACAGCACGAAGCTCATCTGCGTCAACAGGCTTCAATATATATTCTTCAGCCTCAAGACGTATTGCTTCCTTGGCATATTCAAAGTCATCATATCCGGAAAATATAACGCTCCTAAGATCAGGTATCTTCTCCTTCATCTTCTTAAGCATTGTAAGACCGTCCATGAATTGCATCTGGATATCAGTCATCACAACATCAGGTTCATTGGATTCCGCAAGTTCAAGGGCCTCTTCGCCGTTCTCGGCGCTGCCCACAACTTCAAAACCTATCTCTCCCCAATTTATCCTTCTGCGTATGGCTTCTCTTACTTCCTCCTCGTCATCAACGAGGATAACCTTATATAGATCCATAATATCGTCCTCACATATTCTTTATCTTATCATTAAGAATATAAAGATACAATCAGTTCATTTCATAATACCGGAACGCGTGGCGAAATATCCCAAAAATCAACAAGGCCGCAGTAACCCGCAGCCTTATCGAATAAAATGTTCAAGATATTCTCATATCAGTTCTTCTTGCGCTTGGATAAAACATCAAGTGTAACTGCGCCGAGAAGTACTGCACCCTTAACAATCTTCTGGATATCTGTGGACCATCCGAACAATGACATACCGTTATTAAGTATACCCATTATGAAAGCTCCGACAACTGCTCCGACGATCGTTCCTGCACCACCGGCAACTGCCGCACCGCCGATGTAACATGATGCTATCGCATCCATCTCGAAACCATCGCCTGCCTTTGGCGTAGCAGAACCGTTTCTTGCTGAAAGAACGATACCGGCTATTGCCGATAACAGGCCCATATTAACATATACCCAGAAAAACACCTTATTGGTATCGATACCTGACAGATTAGCCGCCTTCCTGTTGCCTCCAAGGGCGTAAATCTGGCGACCCGCCACCGTCTTGCTTGTGATAAAACCATATATGGCAATAAGGATAACCATAATAAGCAGTACAAATGGCAATCCATTGTATCTTGCAAGTTTATAGAAGAAAAACCATATGATGAAAAGCATAACGCCAAGCTTCAGCACGATCTGCCATGTCGGATTCACTGCAAAGTTGTATTTTTTCTTAGTAGAATTGCTCTTGATCTCTGAGAATATAAGAGCAGCCGATGCGACCGCAGCAGCAAGTATGCTTATTATATCAAGAGTTCCATCTCCAAACGGTATCTTCAAAACCGGAAGGAAGCCTGCTCCGATAAAATTGTAGGACTGATCAAAAGGACCCTTGGTCTGAGCCTGCAGCAGTGTGTATGTAAGACCACGGCCCATGAGCATTGTAGCGAGGGTTGTTACAAAAGGCGGAATACCAAGATACGCGATGAAGAATCCGGCAAAAATTCCTGTCAGAAGACCTACCAGAAGAGCCGCTATGATGGCAACCCACATATTCATCTTAAGATCCATCATGATGATTCCTGCAAAAGAACCGCATACCGCAACAACAGAGCCGACACCAAGGTCGATATTACCGGTAAGTACACACAGCAGCATACCAATTGCCAGGATAACAACATACCCGTTCTGCATGATAAGGTTGTTGATGTTCATGGGAGTCAGGTTGGCTCCCTTTGTCAATAAAGCGAATACCAGATAGATAGCTATGAGGGCAAAAAACATTCCGTACTGTTTCATGTCCATTTTTACATATTTCTTATTATTAGTTTCCATTTCCATCTCCCTTTCTGTTATGAGCCATGATACACTGCATGATCTTCTCCTGCGTTACCTCTGCCGAATTAAGTTCACCCGCTATTCTGCCATCATTTATTACGTATACCCTGTCACAGGTACCGATAATCTCGGGCAATTCCGAGGAAATTACGATCACTGCCTTTCCTGCCTTGGCAAGTTCGTTTATTACACAGTAAATCTCGTACTTTGCGCCTACATCAATACCTCTTGTAGGCTCATCCATGATCAGAACATCCGGCTGAGTCATCATCCACTTGGCGACCACGACTTTCTGCTGGTTACCACCGGAAAGTGATCCAACCACCTGATTGATGGAATTCGTTTTAACTTTGACACGTTCCCTGTATTCCTGTGCCGCAACTATCTCATCATTATTATTTATCACACCGTGTTTTGAAAAAAAGAAAGGTCTTGCGGCGATCGTCATATTCTCCTTGACATCTCCGATAAGATTAAGACCGTAAGTCTTCCTGTCCTCAGAAATATAAGCAAGCTTATTCTTAACCGCATCCCTTACCGTCTTAAGATGTACTTCCTTTCCGTTTATGAGAACCGTTCCGGATATCTTCTGTCCGTAACTGCGTCCGAACAGGCTCATTGCAAGCTCTGTCCTGCCCGCACCCATCAGTCCTGCAAGACCCACTACTTCACCGGCTCTGACCTTAAGATTGATATCCGTGATCATCTGCCTGTTTTCATCATCCGGATGAAATACATTCCAATTCTTTACTTCAAAAATGACTTTTCCTAACTTGATATCCTCTCGCTTGGGATAGCGGTTAGTCATCTCGCGGCCTACCATAGCCTTGATGACTCTGTCCTCTGAGTAATCATCCACGCCTTTGACAAGAGTCTCTATAGTCTTACCGTCTCTTATGATAGTTACCGAATCTGAAACGTACTCTATCTCATTCAGCTTATGCGAGATAATGATACAGGTTATACCCTGTTCCTTTAGCTGGAGCATTATATCAAGGAGCTTACGGCTCTCTTCATCATTAAGCGCTGCCGTAGGCTCATCAAGGATCAGAAGTTCCACTTTCTTGGCCATTGCCTTGGCTATCTCTATAAGTTGCTGCTTTCCGACGCCAAGGGAATTGACCGGAACATCAACATCTTCATTCTCAAGTCCCACCCTTGCAAGCATCTCCTGAGCACGTTTCCTCGTCTCAGTCCAGTCGATGATCCCTTTCATACTAGTCCGTTCATTTCCGATGAACACATTCTCGGCAACAGAAAGCAGCGGACTAAGTGCAAGTTCCTGGTGTATTATAACTATACCCTTTGCTTCCGAATCCCTTAAGTTGTGGAACTTACAGTGCTCACCCTTATACAGGATATCACCCTCATACGTTCCGTAAGGATACACGCCTGATAATACGTTCATCAGTGTGGACTTTCCGGCTCCGTTCTCGCCGCAGATAGCGTGGATCTCGCCCTTCTTTACCTTGAGATTAACGTCATCAAGGGCCTTTACTCCGGAGAATTCCTTCGTAATCTGATTCATTTCCAAGATGTAATCCGACATTCTATCTTCTCCTTCTTGAATATGTTTTAAACAGGGCGGCAGCTGACTGCCGCCGCCCTGTTCAAATTTATTGCAAATGCTTTTGTTCCTGATTATTCAGCAAGCTGCTCCTCTGTATAGTAGCCACCGCCTACGATTACTTCCTTGTAGTTATCCTTATCAACTGCAACGGGCTCGCAAAGGTAAGAAGGAACTACGATCTTGCCGTTATTGTACTGCTCGGTATCGTTGATCTCGGGCTTAGCGCCTTCAAGAACTGCCTGAACCATTGTAACACATTTTGATGCAAGAAGTCTTGTATCCTTATAGATAGACATTGTCTGCTTACCGGAGATGATGTGCTTGGTAGCCATAAGCTCTGCATCCTGTCCTGTGATCATAGGCCAGTTAGCATCTGTATAGCCTGCACCTTCAAGAGCTGACATACAGCCGTATGAAAGACCGTCATAAGCGCATGCACAGATATCAAGATCTTCGTCTGCATAGTACCTTGTAAGGATATCCTCACATCTCTTCATTGCTGTCTGCTGATCCCATCTTAATGTATTGTTGTCCTCGAATGAGATCTGGCCCGACTTACATACTAAAGAACCATCATCAAGTAAAGGCTGGATCTGCTCCATAAGGCCTGCATAAAGCATATGAGCATTGTTATCATCGGGTGAACCCATGAAAAGCTCGATGGTCTTGGGATCGTCCTTGGTTGCGCCGCAATGCTCAACAATGTACTGGCCTATCTTGGTACCAACGCCCTTATTATCAAAGGTAGCATAGTATGAAACTGCATCTGTATTCATAAGAAGACGGTCATAAGCGATAACAGGAATGCCTGCATCCTTAGCCTGCTGCTCTACATTTACAAGCGCATCTGAGTCGATAGCTGCAATAACAAGGCAGTTAGCTCCTGCTGCGATCATGTTCTCTATCTGAGAAACCTGAGCCTGTACATCATCCTCTGCATACTGAAGATCAACGGTATATCCGAGCTCTTCAAGCTGAGCCTTCATGTTTGCACCATCGTGCATCCATCTCTCTGAAGACTGTGTGGGCATTGCTACAGCAACCTTCTTGCCGCTGCCTGATGCTGCCGCTGCACCTGAATCTCCACCTGATGCTCCGGCATCTGCTGCAGGTGCTGCTGCACCGCCGCAAGCTGTGAGTGCTAACATTGCTGTTGCCATAATAGCTGCTAATACTTTCTTCTTCATATTTATCCTCCTTCTTTTTTACGAATTCCCCGATCATTAGGGATTTCACACTGGATGAGACTAATTTATTACAAATGGTCTTTCGATAGAATAAAAAATCCTACTGTGAATATATAAAAATATCCACGCAGGATTTTTTATTCCATGCATATCCCAAAAAGCCTGTAAACCTTGAAATGTCCGGGATTCTGTGTCTCATTCTGCGGAATAAATATCAAACAATGACAACTGATTGGATTCCGGAAGATCAATAAGTATTCCAAGTTCCGTAAGCTTATCCGCAACGGTCGATGATACTCTGGTGCGTTCCTTAAAATCGTCTCTTGAAATAAACGGTCCGTCCTTGCAGGCTTCTACTATCGCATCCGCCGCCTTGTCACCAAGACCTTCTATACTTCCAAGATGCGGCATTATCTTACCGTCTATTATCTGGCACTTATGAGCCTTGGCCCTGAACATGTCGATCGGCATGAACTCAAATCCTCTGGCATACATTTCCTGAACCAGACGCATATCCTTAAGCTCATCCTGTTCCTTCTTGCTAAGGCTGTCCTCGCGCCTCTTATAGTCCGCAAGATAAGTCTCAAGAGCATCTCTTCCGCGGCACATCTTCTCATACGAAAAGCCCGATGCTCTTATGCTGAAAAATGCCGCATAATAAGCCAAAGGATAATTTACTTTATAATATGCGATCCTCCACGCCATCATAACATAAGCTGCAGCATGAGCCTTCGGAAACATATACTTGATCTTCTCGCATGACTCAATATACCAGTCCGGAACATCATGCTTCCTCATATCATCCTGCCATTCATCCCATTCATTGCACTTACCTTTGGCAATATTACCCTTTCTGACATTTTCCATTATCTTAAACGACTCTTCGGAATCAATCCCCATGCCGATAAGATACGTCATAATATCATCACGGGTGCAAATGCAGGTAGATATGGTTGCCGTGCCATCCTCAATAAGCGTCTGCGCATTACCAAGCCATACGTCCGTACCGTGCGACAGACCGGATATCCTTACAAGGTCAGAAAAAGCTTTTGGTTTGGCATCTATTACCATCTGTATGGCAAAATCAGTTCCAAACTCAGGTATACCCAGGGTTCCAAGCTGTGTTCCCCCGATATCAGACGGCTCTATCTTAAGTGCTTTCGTGTTCTGGAACAGTGACATCACATCTTTATCATCAAGCGGTACCTTCTGCGGATCCGTACCTGTAAGATCCTGAAGCATTCTTATCATTGTAGGATCATCATGCCCAAGTATATCGAGCTTCAGCAGATTATGATCAATCGAATGATAATCAAAATGTGTTGTAACAATATCCGTGTTCATATCATTCGCAGGATGCTGTATCGGAGTAAACGAATATATCTCATCGCCGACAGGAAGGACTATGATCCCGCCCGGATGCTGTCCGGTAGTCCTGTGGATCCCCGTGCATCCCATAGTTATCCTGTTTATCTCACAGGGCCTCTTCCTTATTCCGCGCTCCTCATAATAATTCTTAACATATCCGTATGCGGTCTTGTCAGCCAGCGTTCCAATTGTCCCCGCCCTGAAGGTCTGTCCGTCTCCGAAGATAACTTCGGTATACTTATGTGCTTTCGACTGGTATTCACCGGAAAAATTAAGATCAATATCCGGTTCCTTATTTCCCTTAAAACCCAAAAATGTCTCAAACGGGATATCAAAACCTTCCTTATGGAGCTTAGTACCGCATTTTGGACACGGCTTATCCGGCATATCGCAGCCCGCACTTCCCGAATATGCCTTAACCTCATCGGAGTCAAAATCAACATAATGACACTCGGGGCACAGATAATGCGGCGGCAACGGATTGACCTCTGTAATGCCAGCCATGGTCGCAACAAAGGATGATCCTACGGATCCTCTTGAACCAACCAGATACCCATCCTCCATAGACTTCCAGACAAGCTTCTGCGCTATGATATACATAACCGCAAAGCCATTGCTTATTATCGAGTTAAGCTCACGTTCAAGCCTTGATGATACCTGTATGGGAAGTTCCTCCCCATACATCTCATGAGCCTTGCTGTAGCAGATATCCCTCAGTATCTGATCCGAATTCTCGATAACCGGCGGGCACTTGTCCGGACGTACCGGTTCTATATAATCCACCATATCAGCGATCAGATTTGTATTCTTAACCACTATTTCATACGCTTTATCATAAGGAAGATAATCAAATTCCTGCATCATCTCCTCAGTTGTACGAAGATAGAGCGGAGCCTGGTCATCAGCGTCCTTAAATCCCTTGCCTGCCATGATTATCCGCCTGTATACTTCATCCTCCGGATCAAGGAAATGCACATCACAGGTGGCCACCACTGGCTTGCCCAACTGGTCGCCCAGTGCGATTATCCTTTTGTTTATATTTATAAGATCTTCTCTGGAATTAACATTCTCATGAAAGGTATCGGCTATCATGTATTCATTGTTCCCAAGAGGCTGAATTTCCAGATAATCGTAGAAGCTTGCAATCTCTGATATCTCGGCATCGCTCCTTTCATCCACTATGGCACGGTACAGTTCTCCGGCTTCGCATGCAGAACCAATGATCAGGCCTTCCCTGTACTGTTCAAGCAGACTCTTGGGGATTCTCTGGTTTCTGTAGAAGTACTTTTGATGGGATAGTGACACCAGCCTGTACAGATTGATCCTTCCTGTCTCATTCTTGGCAAGTATGATAACATGATAGGACATCGACTTCTTTATTATGTCAACCGAATTCCTTCCAAATTCCTCAAGTGCGCCAAGGTCATATATACCCTTATCTTTAAGCCTGTTAACAAATTTTATGAATATCCCGGCTGTACATTCGGCATCATCAACCGCTCTGTGATGATGTCCCAAAGTAACTTTCAGCGCCTTGGCAACGTTGTCAAGCTTGAACTTACCAAGTTCAGGCAACATAGCCCTGGCCATTGCCACAGTATCGATGCAGGTAAAGTCTGTCTCTATAGCAAGATCCTTAGCCTTTTGTTTTATGAATCCTGTATCAAAACGCGAATTATGAGCCACCAGACAACAGCCATCGCAAAAGTCAAGAAAACGGGGCAGAACCTCCGTTATATACGGCGCATCTTCAACCATTGCATCTGTAATCGACGTTAACTGTGTTATCCGGAACGGTATGGGTTCCCTTGGATTAATAAATGTAGAAAATCTGTCTATTATCTCAGTACCTTTTACCTTAACTGCTCCTATCTCGATGATACTGTTTTTCTCAGGATTCAGACCAGTTGTCTCGATATCAAATACAACGTACTTATCATCCAGGGATTGGCTCTTCCCGTTCTCGACAATGCACATCGAGTCATCTACCAGATATCCCTCTATCCCGTATATGATCTTAAAGTCCGGATGTTTCTTTCTTATATCCGGAAGCGCGTGAAATGCATCCGTGAACGCCTGAACCACACCATGATCGGTTATGGCGAGAGCTTTATGTCCCCACTCCGCAGCGCGTCTTAAAAGATCCGCAACATCACTCACTCCGTCCATGTCGCTCATCTTGGTATGGCAATGAAGCTCCACACGTTTTATCTGCTCATTATCCATCCTGACCGTCTCAGTTCTGTCTTCAGCCTTCTTAATGCCGCTTACATAACTTAATGACAGTTCGCCATCGAACTTATCAACTGCTGCAACAGCCTTGATCACTACAAACCGGCCCTTCTCAAGATAAGCAAATAATCTGTCCCTCTGTTCAAGCCTCGGGAACATCTTTACGGTTACAGTATCAGTAAAATCCGTAACATCGAATATCACCAACAGCTTGCCATTCTTCGTCTCTCTCGGCTCAAGACGTATTATCTTGCCGTATACGATCACTTCACCCGTCATACCTTCAAGATCAGAGATATTTATGGGTTCGCCGTCAAAATCTCTTCCAAAGATCACATCCGGATTGTCAGACATTGTACGTGAGCGCTTCTTCATTGTACTTCCTCTGCGTACATTCCTGTCCCTGACTGATGCGCCGTTTACACCGTTCGCTTCTTTAGGGGACATTTCTGTTTCTGCCCCTTTTTCTAAATCCTTCTGTATACCGGACTCCCGGGATACTTCGTCTTCAAAACGTCCCTCTTCCTTCACTTCATCATCTGAAACTGTCGCACCTGCTGTACCGGTTGCTATCTTTTTTATCTCTTCTTTTATCTTATG
This sequence comes from Lachnospiraceae bacterium, assembly GCA_017524595.1. Lineage (GTDB taxonomy): Bacteria > Bacillota > Clostridia > Lachnospirales > Lachnospiraceae > UBA2868. Next base: position 15,661 of record JAFXVI010000057.1, read on the forward strand.
CTCAGTCCCTATACCTGCATTGCTCTTCTCATGTTCTTTGTATTCAACAAATACAGATGCCCCAATACCGCATCTTTCATTAAATATCTTTTCAAATATCCTTACTATTTCTTCACTGTGTTCCCTTGAAACAATAGTATCATCCAAAACAAGCCTTAACGTATTATCGTCAGGAAACTCATAATCTGCGTGATACAATATCAGATATGCGAACTGGTCATAATGCTTAAATTCTTCAAGAATGCTTTCCTTATAGGCATCTAAGAGAGTTCTTGCATTATACAGTCCGGATAATTCAAAGTTCTCCTGAATATTTACCCTTATGGCATCCTTTGGAAACAGCTGTCTTATGATCTCTCTCTCAAGAGCATAAATATCCTTTTTTTCTATAAGATGCGGGGCTTTAATATATATCTTTAGCCTGTCATGCTTTGTTGTATTGGATATCTTTATGATCTCGCAATCCTCGTATAAAACTGCCAGATCATTATTCAGTTTAAGTGTCGGAAATACTTCCCCGAAATTCTTACCCATTTATCTACCCTGTGTATAAGATCGTCAATGAAATGTCTTAAGAGTTCCAATTATCAAGCTCATGTTTAAGTGCAGACAGAAGCTCGGCCTCCGGTACCTTCTTTATTATCTCACCCTTCTTTATCAGAAGACCCTCACCAATGCCTCCGGCTATCCCTATATCGGCTTCTCTGGCTTCGCCCGGACCATTAACGACGCATCCCATGCATGCAACCTTTATGTCAAGATCATAGCCTGAAACCAGCTTCTCTACATCATTTGCAAGGGATATGAGATCTATCTTGGTTCTTCCGCAGGTCGGACACGATACAACTTCTATTCCGCCTTTTCTAAGATCAAGCGTCTTCAGTATCTGCTTTGCGGAGATAACTTCTTCCACCGGATCTCCGGTAAGCGACACCCTTATAGTATCCCCGATCCCCATATTTAAAATGATACCAAGTCCTACTGCAGATTTGATATTACCCGATCTTACAGTCCCCGACTCGGTAATACCCACATGCAATGGATACCGGCATTTGGGAGCAAGCAGTTCATGCGCCCTGATACACATTAAAACGTCAGAAGATTTGATACTGACAACTATATTATCATAGCCACACTCCTCTATTATCCGCACCTTGTCAATGGCGCTCTCCACTATTCCTTCTGCAGAGACTCCGCCGTACTTTTCGATAAGATGCTTCTCAAGTGAACCGGAATTAACACCGACCCTTATTGGGATTCCCCGTTCTTTGGCTGCACTTACAACGGCCTCTACATTCTCCCTGGTGCCGATATTTCCGGGATTGATCCTTATCTTATCGGCTCCGTTTCTGATAGCCTCTATCGCCAGCCTGTAATCAAAATGGATATCTGCTACCAAAGGTATATGTATCTGCTTCCGTATCAGTCCAATAGCCTCTGCTGCTTCAGATGTAGGCACGGTAGAACGTATTATCTCACAGCCTGCTTCTTCAAGGCGCAATATCTGCTCTACGGTAGCTCTGACATCTTCGGTACTCGTATTGGTCATTGACTGGATCCTTATGGGATTCCCGCCCCCGATCCTAACACCGCCTATATCAACAACCCTGGTATTATCCCTGTAACTCATGGCACTCCTTCATTTCATAACATGATTCCAAACATCAGCCTCTTTGCATCTTCTATCTATAGTACCATTTTTATTATCAAATACAATACCTTGTGCTTTTATTGATACATACCCTACCGGTGATCTGCATTTCATATCACTGCTTTACTGCGGTCTTTGCAGTATATACGCAATATACAATGATCGTTCCTGCAAGTGTAAGGACCGTAAGTATTATCAGCGCTATCCTGAGACCCTTGTTGCTTCCGCTCTTCTCATTCTGCTTAAGAGTCCTCATGGTTGAAATTCCCTTTGAAACAGGCGCCGCATTGGCACACTTAGCCTCTATTGTCTGTGTCAGGATATTATCAGCCATATCGGAAGCCTCTATCTCTATCCTATAGTCTCCGTAATCCGGTATCAGCACCTTAACCTCCTGCTGCTTTTCATCTGTAACCATTTCCTCTCCGTTCAGCTTGACGGACACAAAATAATCGTCTGTATCATAAAGGCTTAATACCAGTATGTCATCCTTATTTACACTGCCGTCATCCGCCATTCCTTCGATCACCACCCTTGGCATCGTACTGTCCACAATGAACTCAACCGTCTTTTCCGCCTGATTTCCGGCATCGTCCACAGCAGATACCTTGAGGATATACTTGCCGTCCTCACTTATTTCCTGGCCCTCATCATAATTCATGCTGTTTATATATGCCTTATAATTAACTCCGCTGTTATCACTGATGTATTCTCTGAAATTGTCAGGCAGCTTAAAGCTTCTTAAATACTTCCTGTTAAGATTCTCTATATAATCAATCCTTGGCTTGGTCATGTCAAGCGTAAATTGCAATGTCTTGCCCGAACTGTTACCCGCAGCATCAGAACCTCTTACACTGAGTTCATATGAACCTTCATCCTCGATCGTTATGGAAAACTCTGATGTTTCATCCTGCATTATCCAGTTCGGAGTCTTGCACATAACATTATTGCCCTCCGTATCTTTCTTCTTTAGCACACAGGAAATTGCTGCTGTTTCATAATTTCTCTCCCTGACCGTAAAACTGAATGTAGGAGGCGTATTGGTTACCGTAGTTTCATTAACGCTCAATCCACTGCTTATTTCTATGGCCGGTGCAGTTTTATCGATCATAAAAGAGAGACTGTCTTCATATGAATTGCCGGCAGCATCTGTTATATCAGCATTTATTGTATATTCACCGTCATTCTTAAAATAATACGTGTTCTGACTATATGCTCCTGACGTTTTGTAATCAGCCAGCCTGAGATCGTTTGAGCCATTATCGGTGCATACGGTACCGGTAAGCTTTACTATATAATCATCACCAAAATTATCAAAAGCATTTACCTTAAGAGCGACCTCATTTCTATATATTCCTCCGCCTGCAGCTCCTTCAAATCCGAGACCCGGGGGCGTCTTATCTATCCTGAATGTTTTCTTAACAACCGGAGATGTGTTACCCGCACTATCCGTAGCCCTGCATTCCATGAGATAATCACCATCTTGTTCAGCCGTGAAAAGAATGCCTTCCCGGCAGTCTGAAAGAGTTACCGATGAACTTCCAACTGTCTCTTCACTTCCCCCGTATATCCTCTTTATTGTATATCCTACACATACTGTTGACGGATGTGCATCCTCACCGGCCACCGATATGTTAACCGGCATTCTGTGTATTGATAAGTTATCGACCCCGGCAATTTCGATACAAGGAGCGGTCTTATCTATCTTTACTGTCCTGTTTATAGTACTGATATTCCCTGATAGATCAACTGCTTCTACAACGAGTTTGCTTCCACTGTCATTTGCGGTTTCACTGTTTATTGTGAATTCCTTCTCAAAACCGCTGAAACTCTGATGTCCCTGATATGATTCCTGTAATATCTGCGTGTCATCGCAGAAGACATTAAGATGTGCCGGACCCGAACCGGTATCATTTATCTTTATGCAGCACTTAATGCTATCATTTGTCCATGTATCAAACTTTTCGTCTGATAAAAAATTAATATCCGGTGCAGATGTATCGATAAAAACATAATATACAGATGATTCAACGCAATGGATCGGTTCGGCTTCAACAATCTTTTCAGCAGCTTTTCTGAATATATTGTTCTTCGATATCGCATTCTCTGACACGCTGTTCGCTGATACACTGTTCCCCGATATGCTGTTCGCTGATACACTGTTCTCCGATCCCTGATCCGTCCCTTCTTCATCAGGCTTCATAACATATTTCTCATATTTTCTGAACTTAATATGGTATTCCCCATCTGTTATAGAACCCGGTATAAGCGCAAAAGTACCGCCATTAAGATCTCTCCATTCCTCAAATGTCCTGCCCTTATCATTACTTATGGAATACTGACAGGAAATCCCATAATCCAGATATGAATCACACTCTTTATTATCAGCATTATCATTAAGCCTGTATTTAAACAGTTCTTCATCCGGCTTCATATCCACAGAATAATTCAGCTGCTTATTGGTATATATGATTTCATCTTCAGCCGGTGTTATCTTCACACCGTCATTTCTGGAAATATCAACTGTAAGTGTACTGTCCGATATCTCCATTTCATTACTTTTCCCAGCAGCATATACGCCGGTAACACTTAAGATCGATCCCCCTATTAACAATCCCGTTACTCCCACAATAAGAATTCTAATGATCGATTTCATATATTGTATTGCTCCTCCTAAAGATTGTTATCACTAGCTTTAAGGCTGTCCAGCCTGTTCCTTATATCATCCACTGCTGCTTCCCGTTCATTTGAAAGCAGTTTTAATGCCTGCTGACCAAAGCTTATTGCATTTTCAACATCTCCCGTTCCCTCATACAGGATACATAAGCGTCTGCAGTATTCTGCCTCATATTTGGCATCTTCATCCGTAAATAATCCGGCTTCAACTGCATATCTTAAGTCACACAGACCTTCCTTCAGGCAATTGATCTCAGGCTGCACATTATAGCCTTCCATGCTTTTAAGTCCTTCATAAAGATTAGCTATCATAAAATCATTTTCATATCTGGTCTCACCATAACCACCCGTCCTGTTGTATTCACCAAATTGTGTAAGACATTTTATGTATCTGTCCTTGTCCTCTTCAAACGACATCTGCAGACTGCACAGCTCCATATAGTATGACACTTCAGGATAAACCTGCTGATCCAGCATTTCAAAATACCTGAAAGCTTCCCGATAATTACGCTTTACCGCGAAATAATTTCTGGCCACCTCATAAGTAAAGCGCCCGCATGTCTCACTATCAAGACATCCCGCCTCGATGTATCCGCATATTATCCTGATACCCTCATCAGTATATTCACCGTCACATATATGCTCATTAGCTTCCGCGATCATTCTCTCTGCAGCATTATCAACCGGCTCAGCAACTACATACCGGACAGCAGTCGCTCCGAAGATCATAATAAATATCACAGCAAGTACTGCCGCCACAGCCAGCTTGATGCGCATAACTCCGTTCCCGGATCCACGCAGTGAAATCAGTTCTCCTATCAGCTCATTCATGCTTCCGTAGCGCTTATCTTTATCTTCATTGATGCAGTTAAGGATCATGCTCCTTATCCTTGACGGGAGGCCGTTGCAATGTCTTATTATACGTTCCTGTTCCTTAAGCTCCCTTACCGGCTTCCTGCCCGTGAACATGGCATACATAAGCATTCCAAATGCAAATATATCGGTTCTTTCATCCAACAGTTCACCGCAATTATAATACTGTTCAGGGGCCGCATAGCCGGGTGTTCCATACAGCGACCCTCTCTGCGCTATCCTTCCCGCTATACCAAAGTCAATAAGTTTAAGACTTCCATCCCTTTTAAGCATTATGTTTTCAAGCTTAAGATCCAGATACAATATTGACGGCTTATGATCATGAAGATATTTGATCGCATTTGCAATGTCCAGCCACCATCCTGTAAGTGTCCTTTTACTTATCTGTTTTCTACCGATCACCCGATCCAGAGTTATTCCCTCTATATAATCACTGACGATAAAATAACCCTCCGGCTCCTGCCATGCGTCAACTATTCTTGGGAACATCTCATAATCGAGCATGATCATCATATTAATCTCATTCTGCGCAAGCCAGAAAGTATCATCATCACATGGCAGAAACTTGACTGCCCACTTCTTGCCTATAGATACATCCTCGGCAAGGTAAACGGAAGATGTTCCTCCATTGCCTATCTGGCAGACGATACGATAGCGTTCACGCAGAATCAGACCCGATGACAGCATAAAATCACCCCGATCCTTCTGTGCGTTTGATTGATCTTACATTGAAAAATGACGGATTCCGCCTCGATATGTTGATTTTAACGTGAGTATATGTTAACCGATTTATCACATGCTTGTCAACAACTTTTTCAAACATTGTGACTTTTTTGAGTTTTATGATTTCTGATCTTCACTGTGGATTTGTGCACAAAAATGGGGACGGAAGAACCGTCCCCATGTCCCAAATTCTGATTATTTAGCAAACGCCCTGTGCTATCATGGCCTCCACAACCTTCTTGAAACCGGCAATGTTGGCACCTGCAACATAGTTGCCTTCCATGCCGTATTCCTTGGCCGCATCATCAATATTATGATAAATGCCGACCATGATATTCTTAAGCTTGCTGTCAACTTCTTCGAAGCTCCATGACAGCCTCTCTGAGTTCTGGCTCATCTCAAGGGCTGATGTGGCTACACCGCCTGCATTGGCTGCCTTGCCGCCCACGAAAGGTACCTTGTTATCAAGGAAGTACTGGGTAGCATCGATTGTAGTAGGCATATTTGCGCCCTCAGCAACATACTTAACGCCATTTGCAACAAGCATCTTGGCATCTTCGATATCAAGCTCGTTCTGTGTTGCGCAGGGAAGAGCTATATCTACCTTGTACTGCCATACGCCATGCTCTCCATTCTTCTTCTCATGATATTCGGCTGATGAACGTGCCTTTGCATACTCCGTAAGACGTGCACGTTTGATCTCCTTAACTTCCTTGAGGAGTTCAACATCTACACCTTCGGGATCATATATCCATCCGGTTGAATCGGATACTGTAACAACCTTGGCGCCAAGCTGCTGTGCCTTCTCGCAAGCATAAATGGCAACATTACCGGACCCTGAGATCGCAACTGTTTTACCTTCCATTTTATCGCCATGGCACTTAACCATCTCCTCGGTAAGATAAAGGAGTCCGTAACCTGTAGCCTCAGTACGTGCCAATGATCCGCCATAAGAGAGTCCCTTACCTGTAAGAACGCCTTCATACAGTCCCTTGATCCTCTTATACTGTCCGAACATGAAGCCGATCTCACGGGCTCCTGTTCCGATATCACCTGCAGGAACATCTTCATCTGCACCTATATACTTACTAAGCTCAGTCATAAAGCTCTGGCAGAACTTCATTATCTCGTTATCAGATTTACCCTTGGGATCAAAATCAGAGCCACCCTTACCACCACCGATAGGAAGCGTTGTAAGAGAGTTCTTGAATATCTGCTCAAAACCAAGGAACTTGATTATGCCAAGGTTTACTGAAGGATGAAGCCTGAGACCACCCTTGTAAGGACCTATGGCATTATTGAACTGAACACGGAAACCACGGTTAACCTGAACCTTGCCGTTGTCATCAACCCATGGTACCCTGAACATTATCTGACGGTCAGGTTCTGTTATCCTCTCGAGTATGGCAAGATCACGGTACTTCTGCTCATCCTTCTCAATAACAGGGCGAAGGGAATCAAGAACCTCTGTAACAGCCTGAATAAACTCCGGCTGGTCGGCATCCCTTTTCTTAATCTTCTCAAGCACTTCATCAACGTATGACATCTCTTATTCCTCCTTAGATAAATTGATATAAAATAAAACGCCAAAGAAGCATAAGCCTATGCTTCTCTGACGCCCTTGTCCGAAACAGATTATATAACCGTTCCATGAATAATGCAAGCATTTTATTCAACAAAATCAGCCTTCACATAAGCATCTTTGTCATTATATTTAATCTTGCACCATCCATTGGTCTTCTCAACAAGATCAAACTTATCACCGCGATATGCAACACCAAGCTTCTTTGCTGTCTCACTGGGACCTTCACGTACATTAACGTTTTCCTTGACGGTGATCTGCCCGCCTGAAGGCGTCGAATCGCTTCCTGCACTATCTCCGTCTGAAGATGCCCCATCGTCTACCACTTCCAGATAATCCGACTTAATATAAGCTTCTGTTCCGTTATAGTCGATCTTGCTCCAGCCGTTCTCCATCTCCTCGTATCGCTTATAAGTATCACCTATCTGCGCCTTACCTAAAGAATCCGACTCCGTGCTGGCTGAAGACCTTATATTAACTACATCCGTAGCCTTTACCGTTACCGCATTCGCTTCCTTCTCCTGTTGCTGAGCCTCGGCTTCCTTATCAGCCTCCTCCTGCTGTTTAGCCTGCTGTTGTTCGGTCAATCTGGCCTTAATCGCCGTATTGACATCCGATTCTATCTGCTTGAGCATATCAGCAAGCTGTGTATCGGACTCGACAGCCTTATTATATTCGGCACTTATCTCACTGGTGAGTTCTTCTATATCAGACTGCGAAGACATTTCAAGGAAATATGCCTGTTCATCATCAGACAGTTCCGACTTGTTTATGTACAGTGACCCCGAATCATTTGTACATACATATGACGATTCAAGTGACGGAGCCGGCGTTGCAACTCCGGTAAAAGTAATATCAAATGTCACTATCACAACATATGAGTCAGGCTGGTAACCCTTCTTCGTATATACGTTGAAATCTGAAAATGACTGATAGTACTTAGCCATTTCCTCTATCCTGTACCTCTCCTGATCCGGAAGTGTATCACACAATGAAGCAGCCGTATCAGCGTCTCCGTTCATGACAGCCGAATAATAACTCTCCATAAGGTTGGTAACATTGGGATATGCATTTACTTCATACTTATCCTTGGGAACTTCAACGCTGCTGGTCGGAAATGCCGTTGCATCAATTCCGTCATCATCATCGCCTCCCTTATGTGTGGCCATAAAGATTATCAAGCCTATAACAAGCACTAAAAAAACGGCACCTATTATAACATATACCAGATATTCCCTTATAAACTCCTTAACCTTGTTTATATTCATATTTGAAATAAACCCCCTTAGGCTATCCGAAAATCTTTGGTGTGTGGATGTAAGGAATCCCCACTTCGTGATCCCCTTATTACAAGCTGCACTCGAGAGGATTCGAACCCCCGACACACGGTACCGGAAACCGTTGCTCTATCCCCTGAGCTACGAGTGCTTTCGCAATTCTCATACTGAAACATCATAACACAGGGAATTAAAAATATCAATATTATACGGCCTCTTTATAGCCCGCATCCTTTTCAAAATAATACACATGATCTGACAGTACTTCAACCGGTTCCAACTGCGTGGCATTAATCTCCTTTACCATATCATTGAGCATTTCTGACGAAGTATCTTCTCTGCTTGGCACCAGAATGATCTCATTGATGCTGCTTGGTATTACATAAACATCACTGTCTATCCTGTCGCAGAATTCCTTAATCTTATCCTCATAGATCATGGATACTGCTCCATTACTGCCCTCCGTTGTCATCACATACATGGGGCATTTTTTCATCTCATCCCCGGCAACCTGTGTTAGCGAGGGATTCAGCCGCTTCAGCAACTCATACATCTCTGTAATACACGGATTCTCCTCACAGAGCGTATTTCTTATACTCTCTTCCATGACTTCATCGGCTTTAACATCCCACATCTCAAGGTTTCTGTACGTGATCACAAATGATGCTTCTCCGGGAAGAACTCCTCCGATATCGCTTCCCATGACTATGCAATATGGGACTATAGCAAGGTCCAAAAATCTCCTGTACGGAATATCTTCAAGGATAGCCTTGTTGGCCTCATAATTGATCAGCTTGCAGCGCAATCTGTCCTTTACCGCCATATATTCACACAGATGATCAAGCGACAATGTATTTCCTACCCGACGGCTCTCATATATGCCGCACATCCTGTCTATAAGTTCATCTGTCAGGCTGCCGTTCACCGTCTCTTCATAGAAAGGTTCCAGATACATTGTCGGATATACCTTCTCGTCTTCACTGCTTACGGTTATTCCCGTGTATATCACTCCGTTATTCTTGGTTACACGCTTAATCTCAACCCTGTCATCAGGGTATCTTGATTTCATGGCAATCTGCACTTCATCAGCAAACTGCTCAAATCCTATAATATCTGTCATAAATTCATTTCTCCTTTGTTTTGATCAATGATAGATATCAGCAGGAGATCATTCGGAGCAGTACACAACGAAAAAGGCTTCTCCATAATGGAGAAGCCCTGCATTATCTAAGTTATTTTGTAATCATACTCTGGACAGATACTCACCGGTCCTGGTGTCAATCTTGATCTTGTCACCGAGTTCCACAAACAACGGAACAGATACCGTAGCTCCTGTTTCAACCACTGCGGGCTTGGTCGCGCCCGTTGCAGTATCACCCTTGAAGCCGGGTTCCGTCTCTGTTATCTCAAGTTCAACGAACAGAGGAGGCTCAACAGCAAAAACATTGCCGTTATGAGAACAGATCTTAACCATCTCATTCTCCTTTACAAACTTAAGGGCATCACCTATCGTGTCACCGTTAAGCGCTATCTGCTCGTATGATTCAACGTCCATGAAGTTATATAAATCCCCGTCCGAATAAAGATACTGCATATCCTTTCTGTCGATACGCGCCTGCGGGAACTTCTCAGTGGGTCTGAATGATTTCTCTATAACTCCGCCACTGATTATATTCTTTAACTTAGTCCTGACAAATGCTGCTCCCTTACCGGGTTTAACATGCTGGAATTCTATTATCTGAAAAATTCCGTTATCCATCTCAACAGTTAAGCCATTTCTAAAATCGCCTGCTGATATCATATAAATTGTCCTCCTTAGGATTCGCTTGGTAATAATTCCTCAAACAGTTTATACTATAGCCCGCCATATTTCAAGAACTTTTTGATTTATCTTGCCACGATGTCACAATCCTGACAACTTCTGTCACTGTTTCTTCTATGCTCAAAGAGTCGGTTTCTATTATGTGATCTGCGCATTCCTCATATATCGGTCCGCGGATTTTCAGCATATCCTCTATTCTTGAAAGCCGGTCATCTGCATCAAGCAGCGGACGCCCTGTATCATCCCCCACACGCTCATTAAGACTTGCAGCAGAAGCTTTAAGATATATGACTGTGCCAATTCTCTTTAAGAGCGGACGGTTGCGCACATCAACCGGAAGACCTCCACCGGTCGAAAGTACCGTATCCTTTAGCTTACCTTCCTTTGCAAGCTCGTTAAGCAACCTGTTTTCAAGTTCGCGGAAATACGCTTCCCCATCATTGCTGAATATATCAGATATGCTGCGTCCTTCCTTCATGGTTATCAGTTCGTCCGTATCCTTCAGTTCCATAGCAAGCTTACCGGCAACAAGCCTGCCCACTGTCGTCTTGCCTGACCCCATATAACCTATCAGACATATGTTTTTGATATGATACCTGATTCCACTGCCGTTACTTCTGTCCATAAGATCCACGTCTCTACTGTATAAGCGTCTTCTCTATTTCACGTATTATCGTATCCGGTACCTTTATATCATTCCATATTTCAAATGCACATACAGCCTGATATATCAGCATCCTTAGCCCGTTATATGCCATCCCGCCTGCATCTTCCACATACTTCATGAACTGCGTCCTTGCCGGTCTGTAAATAAGGTCTATTCCTGCAGATATCCTCTTATAGAAGCCTGCATCATGAATAACACATTCATTATCATGAGGCGCAAGACCTACGCTTGTGCATTGAAATACTATACCGTCAGAAAGAGGAAAATCATGCATATCTTCAAAGGTGACAGCATTAATTGACAAAGCTATAGCATGTTGTCCTTTGGAATCAGCATAGGAAATTATATCCTTTTTTATTTCCTCCGCTTTTGAAAGAGTTC
>JAFXVI010000058.1 GCA_017524595.1 Lachnospiraceae bacterium
AAGATCATTGACAGTGAAGGCGTCGAGGGTGGAGGAAGCACACAGGGGCTGGGACTTTTGCCTGTTGATACATATCTTTCAAGAGAAAAAAAACGGGAATTATGCAAGGGTAAGTTCGGACATTTCGGAGGATTGTTTAGCTGTCTTTCGGGACTTGATTACAGCGGATATGAGATACATATGGGCAGAAGCGAAATAAAGGATGACACTGCATGTAAGTTTACGGATGGCGCGACCGGATGCTGTCTTGGTAATGTATATGGGACTTATGTACACGGAGTATTTGATGAAGACGGAGTGGCGGATACGATAGTGCAGGCTCTTTACAAAGCAAAGGGACTTAAATATTCCCGGGATAAGATAGATCGCAGAACATTCAGGCAGAACCAGTATGATAAGCTTGCGGATATGATAAGAAACCATATGGACATGGATTATGTATACGGACTCATGGGACTTGGTGGATGATATGGATTTAAAGATCTATGAAAACATAAAAAGTAGATGGGATTCTATCTCCAAGCCAATAGACGGACTGGGAGATTTTGAGGACGTTATATGTAAGATCGGAGCTGTTCAGGGCACCGTAGAACCGGATATCGAAAATAAGGCACTGGTCATTATGTGCGCTGACAACGGGATAGTAAAAGAAGGAGTGTCACAGTGCGGGCCGGAGGTCACACTGCAGGTGGCAAGAGCCCTGGGAAGCGGTCACAGTACGGCAAGTGTCATGGCAAGGGAAGCGGGGATCAAGTGTATTCCGGTAGATATCGGTATAGATCATGAAGGAAAGATCCCCGGGGTGATCGATCATAAGATAAGGAGAGGCAGCTCTGATTTTCTTTTGGAGAGAGCCCTTAATGCAGATGAAGTAAGGGATGCAGTTGATACAGGGATCAGGATGGCCGGACAGCTGGCGTCTGAGGGTCATAAGCTTATCGCCGCCGGTGAGATGGGAATAGGCAACACGACTACTGCGACTGCTCTGTTATGTCTGATGACAGGCGCAGATCCGAAGCTTGTGACTGGAAGGGGAGCAGGTCTTGATGATGCTTCGCTCATAAAGAAGACTGAGGTGATACGAAAGGCTTACGAACTCTATGCAAGAGCTGATACGGATGATAAGGCAGTACTGGCATATGATTATCTTGGAGCAACGGGGGGTCTGGATATAGCCGGTCTGTGCGGGATATACCTGGGAGGTCAGAGGTATGGTATACCGATTGTAATAGACGGACTCGTATCAGGTGTTGCGGGGCTGTTGGCAGATGCTATAAGTCCGGGATGCAGGGATTATATGATACCGTCGCACAGCGGAAGAGAAACAGGACTTATGAGAGTGTTGGATGAGCTTGAACTAAAACCGCTTATCTGCGGAAATATGGCGCTGGGAGAAGGAACAGGCGCGATCATGGTATGCAAGCTTTTGGACAGTGCGCTTAATCTGTACAGAAGCGGTGCGAGATTTGAAGAAAACGGCATTAAGGAGTATGAACGCTTCATATGATGATACTGATAGTCGGAAGACCTGACAGCGGAAAGTCACTTAAGGCTGAAGAACTGGCGATGGATATGTCTGCAGATGATAAGAGAATATATCTGGCCACAATGATCCCTTATGGAGAAGAAGGTGTTATAAGAGTAACAAAGCATAAGAAGCTAAGGGAAGGTAAGGGTTTTGTGACTGTGGAACGTACCAGGGATGTCGGTGCTCTTTCAGATGTTTACGGATATATAAATGGAGTTAAGGCTTCCGAGGCTACCGTACTTCTTGAATGTATGGCAAATCTGTGCGCTAATGTGATGTTTAATGATAATGACAACGACTGCAAAAGATTGTCAGAAGATGATACGCTAAGATATGTAGTGAACGATATTCTGATGCTTAAGGATAAGGTTAAGAACCTTATCGTTGTTACGAATGAATTCATATCGGAAGATGATTTTGATCACGACACATTGAGTTATATAAACGTAATGAACAGGATCAACAGGGCATTAGCAAGAGAATCAGACAGGATATATGATATTACCGAAGGAACATGGAAGATATATGAGAATGATCAGGAGCATGATAATTGCATTTTCGATGTATTCAAGGATACCGATGCCGCGCTTTGAATGGAAGGAAGAGGATATGAGATATAATCTGTGCTTCCTGCCGATTATAGGAGCTCTGATCGGTGCCGTGGTTTACGGATGTCTCTATCTGTGCGATATGCTGACTGTTCCTCTTATGGCAAGGGTATGTGTCGTATCGTTGATACCGATACTTATAACGGGCGGTTTTCATATTGATGGATATATGGATGTAATGGATGCGGTCAATTCTTATAAACCAAGGGAAGAGAAGCTTAAGATCCTAAGCGATCCGCATATAGGAGCGTTTTCGATGATCAGCTTTGCTGCATATGTGCTGATATGGACTGGGGCACTTACGATCATATTTGACCGGGATGTGAGCAGTATCCGTATACCGCTTGTATTTATATTTGTTCTGTCAAGAATATGTACTGCAATATCTTCATTGGTACTTAAGAAAGCAAAGGATGATGGTATGCTTAAGAACGAGACTGATAAGGCAGGCAGGAGTGAACTTTTAATACTTACTTTTGAACTGATCATATCCATTGCCGTAACAGTTCTATTCGATGTATTTGCAGCACTGGCAATGACAGCGGTACTTGTACTTTTGGGTTTGTATTACAGACATAAGACATATAAAGAATTTGGTGGGGTAACAGGTGATACGGCAGGCTGTTTCGTGTGCGCAGGCGAGGTACTTTGCCTTATTACACTTGCCGTATACAGTTTGATCATATCATGAAAAAAAGACACAGGATTTTGCTGATAAGACATGCCCGTATCAGGGGAAATAATGAGAACAGATATATCGGATCCAATATCGATGAGCCATTATCTGACGAAGGCACAGGGCAGCTGCTAAGTGTGGATACGGATAGACTTACCGGTTATGACAGGGTGTTTAGTGGTCCGATGAAGAGATGTATGACTACTGCCGGTTATCTTTTTCCCGATAGAAATACAGAGATCGTTTCGGGTATGACGGAAATGGATTTTGGCCTGTACGAAGGCAAGAATTACGAGGAACTCAAGGACGATCCGTATTATCTTAAGTGGATTGACAGCGGTGGAAGGCTGCAGTTTCCAAAAGGCGAAGATATGGCCGGATTTGTCTTAAGGAGCATGGAAGCATTCAGGGATATTCTTACCAGACTGGCTGATAATGAAAACGCTGCGATCGTCTGTCACGGAGGTAATATTATGTCGATAATGAGTACACTGACAGGCAGAGAATATTTCGATTTTGGAGTCGGTAATATTGAAGGCTATGTTATGGATCTGACATATGACGGAGAGATGATAGATGTATTATCATATGAGCGCTTTGGCGCTTGGATGGATACTTGACTTAATAATAGGCGATCCTTACAGGATACCGCATCCGATAAGATGGATAGGGAGATTCATCGGATTTCTCGAAAGACATCTTAATGATGATAAGAAAGACGCAGGGATATTGCGCTTAAGGGGACTTTTGATCGTTGCGTTTGTTGTATT
>JAFXVI010000059.1 GCA_017524595.1 Lachnospiraceae bacterium
CCGGCATCCTCCATGTCAGCTGACATTGACGACAGTTCCTCTGCTCCTATGATCCTGGCAGAGCTTTTTAACGCATGTACCTTTATTGTATACAGACGTATGTTTCCGCTCTCGTAGGAATCTCTGATAACCTTGGCATTGTTGTCTATCGTATCGAGGAACAGATGAAGCGAAAAGATATAGTTTGATATACCACCTGAATTCTTTATACCCTCTTCAACGTTTATCCCTTCCGTATCGTAGATCCACAGCATGTTTTCCGGAAATTCAGTCAGCTGCTCAAACATATTATCACCACCCGGTTTTTCCATCATTTCCTCCGGGATATGCTTCATTATCGTTCTCTCAAGAACCTCAGTATCAACAGGTTTCGTCAGATATCCGTTAAAACCCTTTGATTTATAGAAAGCTTCATCTACAGCGGTATTTGCAGTAAGCGCATATACAGGAAGATCAGGATCTGTCTTACGGATCCTCTCCATAGTCTCAACGCCATCCATACCCGGCATCATATGATCCAGAAGAACAACATTGAATCTTGTGTCCTTTATGAGTTCCAGGCATTCCTCACCGTTTAGTGCGGTCGTCACATATACTTTAGTCGGCGCTAGCAGACCCTTGATAACATTCAGGTTCATAGGTGAATCATCCACAACCAAAATATCAGCTGCCGGAGCAATGAACTTGGGAACATACGGGCCTTTGGCTTTGCTTTCATCACGCTCAATAAATACACCCAAAGGAGTGCTGTCTATTATTTTCTGATGCAGTATAAGAATAAACTCTGAGCCTTTGCCGTACTCGCTTATGCAAGTAAGATCCCCTCCCATCAGTTCGGCAAATCTCCGTGAGATATCAAGTCCGAGACCTGTTCCCTGAATACCGCTGTTTTTCTCTTCATCAAGCCGTTCATATGCGCTGAACAGCTTATCCATATCCTCTTTTCTAACTCCGATACCGGTATCCTTTACTGAAAAACGTATAAGACAATCATCATCCTTTCTCTCTTCCATGGAAACGTAAAGAGCGAAACCTCCAACCTCTGTATACTTTACGGCATTGGTCAGGAGATTTAATACGATCTGTTTGATCTTGCCCGCATCGCCGTACAGTCGGCTTGGCAATACCTCATCAATAACTGCATCAAAGGTCAGCTCTTTTTCCGTACTGCGTATCCTTATCATGGATACAATGGAACGCAACAATTCCTGGGTGTCATATTCAATCTCTACAAGATGCATCTTACCAGATTCTATCTTGGATAAATCAAGCAGATCGTTGATAAGAGACAGCAATGATTCGGAAGCATTCCGTATATCAAAGGCATAATTCATCATAGACATGAAATAAGGCTTTGGCACTCCGGTCGCATCTTCCCTTAGAGCCATCTCATTCATACCCATTATTGTATTTATGGGCGTCCTTATCTCATGCGACATATTGGCAAGAAACCTTGTCTTTGCCGTGTTTGCACTTTCTGCTTCTTCCTTTGCCTGCTTTATCTCTCCGTATTGTCTGCGTATGACAGTACTCTTCATTACCTGCCATACAATATATCCCGAAACAGCTATCGCGATCAGAAACATCAACAGCCTGAATACTGGCAGTTCACTGATTTGCGGTTTCTTAACAATATCAAACGTTTTATCCGTGATCAGGCTTTTCCCTGTAGAATCAAGCACCTGGATATGTAGTATATAATCTCCATATTTCAATCCTGTATATTCGAGCGGAGAAAGTTCATTTCGTTTCACCGTAATACCATCTTCTTCTCCACCCTCAAGATAAACCTTTACCATGGGATTCATAAGCGTATAGTCAAGCACGGCCGGCTTTATCCTTATTCTTCCCTGAGAACTTGGAATTGTATATATCCCATTATCCGGTAAGATCTGCTCATCATCACAATATATGGATGAAAGTGCCACCTTCACCTCGGTCTTCTCATCTGAAAAATGATCCATATTTACTTTGCATACACCGTTTCTCCCTGAAATATACAGATATCCGTCCTCATCCTGCGTGCTGTATGAATTGGAAGTCGGAGTAAAAGGCAGACCGTTGGCCATTGTATAAACCCTGTAATCAGCTACCCTGTCTCGCAACATTTCATCTGTATTTACTTTAAATATTCCATAGGATGATAAGATCCACATATCGCCCTGAGCATCAAAATAAAGATCATAATTATTGTTATATGGAAATGATGTTACTTCATGTATTTCACCGTTCTTCATATACTCAATGGAGTTAGATGTAACTATCCAGAAAACATCCCTCTCATCATCCCTTATGATCCTCATGACAACATCACTGGTAAGCCCCTCTTCTCTGCCCATCCTCTTGATGTCGTCATTCTTTATCGCATATATTCCATCGCCGTCGGATCCTGCGAAGATCTCGCCATCTGTGCCCTCACAGACGGTAAGGAACACCGTGTTCTTAATTCCGGAAGCGGCATCCGTGGTATCCGTTATCACACCGTCCTTTAGGATTACCAGGCCTCCGTTTGTTCCCACTAAAATGCTACCGTCTTCTGATATAGCAATACACCTTGTCTCGTTACTAGGCATTCCGTCTTCAACAGTATATCCCTTTATATCACCGTCAGGAGTCATGCATACAAGTCCGAGACCATCAGAAAATACCGCAACCCATATATTTCCTTCCGTATCTTCCTTTATGCAGCGGACCCTTGCATCTCCCACATAATCAGTCAGAGCATTTCTTACAACAGCTCCTGAACCGTCGATTACATATATACCCTGATTTGTGCCGATATACAGAGCACCCTTATACATGCAGGTCGCATTTACAACTCTCTCAGGAATACCCGCCCTTTTCGTAATATCGACGAAACTGTTTGTTACAACCTTCATAACTCCCTGCGTCGAAGAAGCGATCCACAGGTTCCCCTGATAATCTGACGTTGTCATCTCTATCGCACTGTCCATCGGAAGATCGCGAACAGTATGGATTCGGTTTCCTTCATCCAGATATCCCACCACTGTTGTTGACGAAACCCATACACAACCGCAGTCAAAGCTTAACCAGTGGACGTTGCTGATTGGCGAAACATCAATGTGTTCCATATTCGCAGCATTCTCACCAAAATCACCGTAATACACTGTTTCACTTTCCGAACCGATGTACAGCTTGCCGGCATTAAACGGATCCGCAAGAATAGTTGTCGCTTTTTCTATTCCAAGATCACTACTTGAATATACTTCGGATACTTTTTGGTCATCTATGGCAAAAAGGAGACCTTCATTCGTCTGTCCGTATATCCTGCCATTTGAATCCGATACCAGCTTCAGCACCCGCTCATCATTTATCCTTTCATCGTCTACTACATGCACAGACATATCAGGGCTCACATAACTGACCCCTGCAGTAGTGCCGATGTATATGTTTCCGTCATTATCCTCGGCAAATATCCTGATGGACGAAGACGAAAGCCCCTCCTTGTATGTGTAATGGGTGCTGGTATTACCGTCGATCACTACCACGCCATTATCATTTGTTCCGACCCATATCCTCCCCTTGCTGTCTTCAAAAAGTCCTCTTCCGCTGGTAAGTCCATCCGAAGTATCAAGCCTTTCAAATGTCTGACCGTCGTAACGCATAATACCGCTGTAACTGCCTATCCATACATATCCGTCACTTGCTCCAAGTATGAAATTGGCATCCGATGTCGGAAGACCATTCAAAGCATCATATATCTCAGAAGTATAAGACACATTCGGAATCTGACCTGCGACTGCAAATCCGCCGCCAAAAAGAGTCTCCATACGCTCCGGCGCTTCTGATCCCTGATCTTTAGTTACGTCTGAGGCCTTAACACAAACCGGTATAAATAACAATATTAAGGCAATCATAAGAAAAGCTGTCACGATTCTGACTATTCGATTTTCTGTCTTCATGAACAACCTCCCTTTACACACTCTTATTGTACTTTCTTAGAATAACCTTTACTTCTTCCAGCGAATCCATAAATACCTCTACACATTTTGCATCAAACTGTGTGCCTTTCCCTTCTTCTATGATCGACAGGGCCTTTTCCAGAGGAAACGCCGGCTTATATATACGCGGCGACGTAAGCGCATCAAAAACATCCGCGACAGCCATTATGCGCGCAGAGAGAGGGATCACTTCACCATGCAGACCATCCGGATAACCTTTTCCATCCCATCTCTCATGATGATAAGCAGCCATATTTCTTGCTTCTTTCAGATAGTTATCGCCCTTCACCGTATTAATGGCTCGTTCCATGATACGCTTACCGGCAGTAGTATGTGTCTTCATGATCTCGAATTCCTCATCTGTCAGTTTACCGGGCTTGTTCAATACTTCATCCGGTATATTTATCTTACCCACATCATGAAGAGGAGCAGAACGTACGGTATCAGACATGAATTTCGGCGTGAGCTTTTCCGTGTAATAACCCTTCTCCTTTAATCCCTCAACTATGATCTTCACATAGGCGGCTGTTTTCTGAATATGTGCGCCGGTATCTGAATCCCTGTTTTCAACCATATCCGCCATCGTAATGATAAGACCATCCTGCATCTTTGCCGTCGAGTCGGATAATCTGCGAATGCCCCGCATCTGTTCTGTCTGATTCGATGTCATCTGGCACAGGGAATGATACATTTTTTCAATCTCGTCACCTGTATGAATATCTATACTCCTAAACGCTTTAAGATCAGCATCAAGCTCTTCCTGTGAATCTGATAAATATGAAAAAGCATTTACATTCCTCGTGATAGCACTGACCGGATATATAATATGATAATCAACAAGCCATACAACGAATGCACAGATCAGGATAAAGAAGCCCATAAAAGCTGAAATTATCTTTGCCAGAAAAATACGACTATCCATGGTAAGTTGTACCATGTCCACATCCGCTCCCACATAACATACAGTTCTGCCTTCAGAATCATAAACCGGCTGATATACGGTAAGCAGATATCCGTACTGGTCTTTCGAAATGATCGGATCGATCTTCTCTCCATTAAGGAGCTCCGGTAAATAGTCTGTAAACTCTTCATCAAAGGGAATTATCGTACCCGTTTCCTCGCCTTCAACTTCCATTGTGTCAATATCAAATACAACATGACATCCATCTTCTTCTATTCTGTATACATAGAGATATTGGATTATTTCAGAAGCTGAAAGTATATCTCCAAGTATTGCCTCAGTTTCATTATAACCGTCAGCATCATTCGATTTTTCCAGATATTCATCCACCTTGTCACCATCGATCACATCTGCTGCGATCCTGGCTGTTCCCTGCGCCACCTCAGTACGCTCCCTTATGATCGAATTGTTATGAAGAGCCATACTGATGGCTATTGCCAAAACAGCAGAAACAATAAGCGAAACTCCCAGCGCAAGCAGCAGTTTTGTACGCACTGACATGATACGGATCGATTCTTTTTGTTCCTTGGTGTCTGTCATCTTATCCATGGATACAGGGTTCTGCATCCAGGCAGTGAGCTTGCTATATGGATAACATTTTTCGGGCACTATGCGCAATACAGTCATCGCAAGCAGCATAGTGATAAGCTTGTCCGGCAGATCCATAATAATATTTGAAATGATATAGGATATGAATGGATTAAAATATCCTGTCGCGTTAAGCCTTCCGCTCAACCATTCTCCATTACTGGTCGGTGCCGCCATAAACCATGAGATGAGAGATCCGATCCCGCCGCCTATCAATGCAAATACAAAGGCTGCTGCCAAAATACCCTTGATCTTCTTAAGCCACCCCCGACGAGACATGTATGCGGCGCAGACAGCGATCAGTACGCTCACCACCCCGTAGTACAGAGAGTCCAGATTGAAAATGCCTTTTATGATATTGGTGACAAAACCTGTTATGATCCCCGGAAGATATCCTCCCATAACGGCAACAATAAATGTTCCGGATGAATCAAAGTAAAACGGCAGCTCCAGGACTTTCGCAACTGAATTTAACAGTATATTAAATACTATACCTGCCACACAGATGAGCAAAGCCGTCATGTTCTGTTTTCTCAAGATCTTATCAAGCATATATGTTTCCTCGGAATCTTATCAACATTCCCTAACTTTTTCTTACATAAGGATCGCATCAGCAACATCATTCATCATTATCTTCATGTTATCAATGTCTGTGCATATATCTCCTGTTTCAAGCGAATGATTTCCTCCGGCTATTCTGTGCAATTGAAGCTTCTTCTCTTTTGCAATATTCTCAAGCGATGTAAAATCTGCATATGGATCGTCATCTCCACAAAATAATATGGCTCCCTCTTCAATCACAAAATCGTCTATAAGTTCAAGCGGAGAAAAACATATTTGTTGTGCCTTTATTTCTTTTCTCTTTGCATAAGCTGAAGCAACGACAGTTCCAATACTCTTGGATATAAAGACCACCTTGTCTTCTGACAGATCGCCGGCTTTTTCCAGTGTTTTCTCAGTGATATCCAAGCATATATCAAGGGTCTTCGTAAGAAATTCACGATCCTTAAGCTTGTCTTTGCTCCAGTCAAGCCCGGAAAAATCCATGAACTTCAGTTCATATCCATATTTGACGGCAAGCTTTCCTGCATAATAGAGAAGAGGCCTGTCTTTAGTGTACCCCACTCCCGGAAAAACCACTGCTATCTTTCTCATCTGTGCTCCTTCCACACTGACCACATGATCCGTCAACCCTCTTAACAACTAATTCTATCCGTATTTCTTCCTGCACAATAAATCTAATAATCCGATTATTATTTTATCCTGCTTAAAAAGGATAATCAATAGATTATTAAAGAAGAATAACAACAAAAAAAGGCTTCTGAATTTCAGAAAGCCCTGTTCAATGAATGGAACCGAAGGGATTCGAACCCTCGACCTCTGCGTTGCGAACGCAGCGCTCTCCCAACTGAGCTACGATCCCTTTTTGAGTCGAGCTAGCCGGACTATTTCAAGACCGGTGTACCTTCGTCACTGGTTCAATTTATGAAAAACTATTTAAATGGAGCTAGCCGGACTTGAACCGGTGACCTCTTGCATGCCATGCAAGCGTACTCCCAACTGAACTATAGCCCCTGACG
>JAFXVI010000060.1 GCA_017524595.1 Lachnospiraceae bacterium
GATGACGATGCGGATAGCGATGCTGCGGGCGAAAAAGAATGCGCCAAGCTTTCGGGAAAGCTTCAGATGAAAAATGTGACTTTCGGATATTCAAGGCTGTCAGATCCGCTTATTGAAGGATTTGATCTCACGCTTAACCAGGGACAGAGCGTAGCGTTTGTAGGTGCTTCGGGCTGCGGAAAGTCAACCCTTGCAAAGCTTATTTCCGGACTTTACCGTCAATGGGACGGAGAGATACTATTTGACGGAAAAAGGATAAATGAGATAGACCGTAACGTATTTACAGGGTCGGTAGCTGTTGTTGATCAGGATATAATCCTTTTTGAAGACACTATAGCTAATAATATAAAGATGTGGGACGATTCGATAGAAGATTTTGAGATGATACTTGCAGCCAGAGATGCGCAGCTTCATGAGGATATAATGATGAGGGATGGAGGTTATTCCTACAAACTTACTGAAGGCGGCAAGGACCTGTCAGGAGGGCAGAGACAACGTATGGAACTAGCGCGTGTGCTTGCTCAGGATCCTACAGTTATCATAATGGATGAAGCCACGAGTGCACTTGATGCCAAGACTGAATATGAGGTAGTCCGCTCGATAAAGGACAGGGGTATAACCTGTGTTGTAGTAGCGCACCGTCTGTCAACAATACGTGATTGCGATGAAATAATAGTGCTGGATAAAGGGAAGGTTGTTGAACGCGGCACTCATTCGGAACTGATGGACAAAGGCGGGCTGTATACCGAGCTTGTTACAGCCGAATAAGGAGATTGCAGTGGGTTGGTTTGATGAACAGATAAAAGAAAGAAAAGCATCGGATGATAGAGCGTTAGAGGATACTTATCTTCATATAGCCGGGTCGGTAATGGGGCGCAGGCTGTCTGCCTCGCTTAATGACAAACGAATTCAGGCTCAGAGTGCAATAGAAGATATTCTGAAATATTACGGGGTGAAATATAAGGAACTTCCCGGACATATAAAGGATATGGATGAAGTACTTGAGTACCTTCTGCGTCCGAGCGGAATAATGACAAGAGAGGTTTATCTTGAGCGGGGATGGCGAAATGATGCTGCCGGAGCCATGCTTGCAACTATGAAGGAAGACGGCAGTGTTGTTGCGCTCATTCCGTCTAAGATCAGAGGTTATATATTCATAGATCCGAAGACAGGGCTTAAGGTAAAGATCAATTCAAAGAATGAACAGCTTATAGACAGGGAGGCTTACGCATTTTATAAGCCATTCCCCATGAGCAGGCTCAAGGTGTCCAGTCTGCTTGGCTTTATCTGGGATAATATAGAGAAGTCGGATCTTTTATGGTATGCTTTTTTTGTACTTGTAGTTACTTTGATCGGATTACTTGTACCGTGGTTTAATAAACAGTTATTTTCCACCGTGCTTGAATCCGAGAGTATGCGGGTCCTTACTGCGATAGCGATTTTTATGATATGCACATCTATAAGCAATACATTGTTTGGTACGGTAAAGTCATTGGTTCTCCAGAAGATAAGCTTAAGGCTTGATATGAGCGTAGAGGCGGCAACAATGATGCGAATCCTTTCGCTTCCTCCTTCTTTTTTTAAGGATTATGCTTCCGGAGAGCTTTCAAACAGATCGCAGTATATTAATTCTTTAGTTACAATGCTTGTTAATGCCGGATTATCTGCCGGACTTACGTCAATTTTCTCTCTTATTTATATCGGGCAGATATTCAAATATACACCGGGACTTGTAGTTCCGGCGCTGGCAGTAACTATTATAACAGTCGTGTTTTCAATAATAACTGCTCTGATACAGATCCGTATATCAAGGGAAAGAATGGAGGCTACTTCCAAGGAAAGCGGTATGGGATATGCACTTGTATCCGGAATCCAGAAGATAAGGCTGGCGGGCGCAGAGAAGCGGGCCTTTTCGAGATGGGGACATATGTATGCCAAGGAAGCTAAGTATATGTATGATCCGCCGCTTATACTGAAGGTCAATCCGGTAATATCGGTTGCAGTTTCCTTTATCGGAACCATGGTGATATATTATGATGCGGTCATACAAAAGGTCAGCGTTTCGGACTATTATGCCTTCAATTCAGCTTATGCCATGATGAGCGGTGCATTTATGACATTATCAGGTATTGCGGTTACACTAGCACAGATCCGTCCGATACTTGATATGGCACGTCCGATAATGGAAGCAGAACCGGAAATATCGGGTGAGAAGGCTGTACTGGAGCGTCTGTCCGGAGGGATTGAATTCAACAATGTTTCTTTCAGGTATGATGAGAATATGCCACTGGTTCTTAATGATATTTCATTTAAGATAAAGCCAGGTGAATATGTAGCGATAGTTGGAAAGACCGGCT
Organism: Lachnospiraceae bacterium; assembly: GCA_017524595.1. Taxonomy (GTDB): domain Bacteria; phylum Bacillota; class Clostridia; order Lachnospirales; family Lachnospiraceae; genus UBA2868. Next base: position 2,358 of record JAFXVI010000060.1, read on the forward strand.
GCGGTAAGAGTACACTGTTAAGGCTTATGCTCGGATTTGAAACGCCTCAGAAAGGGGCTGTGTATTATGATGGCAGGGATATAAAGAGCTTTGATCTGAAATCACTCAGGAGCCGTATAGGTACGGTGATGCAGGACGGTAAGCTCTTCCAGGGTGATATTTATTCAAATATTGTTATTTCTGCTCCTCAGTTACCGATGGACGCTGCCTGGGAGGCGGCTGAACTTGCCGGTATTGCCGATGATATACGGGAGATGCCAATGGGTATGTTTACCGTGATCTCGGAAGGACAGGGAGGAATATCGGGCGGCCAGAAACAGCGTCTGATGATCGCGCGTGCTATTGCGCCAAAGCCTAAGATACTTATCTTTGACGAAGCCACAAGCGCTTTGGATAATATAACTCAAAAGAAGGTTTCAGAGTCGCTGGATTCGCTTAATTGCACAAGAATTGTGATAGCTCACAGATTGTCTACGATCCGTCACTGTGACAGGATACTTGTGATCGATGGAGGCGGGATCATAGAGGAAGGCACTTATGATGAACTGATAAACAGGAATGGATTCTTTGCTGATCTTGTTGCGAGACAGCAGATAAACAGTGAAGAGTCCTAAAGAGAAGGATATGATATCACAGGCTTTAGCAGTTCATCAGTGTCAGTGTCCAACACTGCATATGCGAGAGAATATCCGGAGAGTTCCTTAATGGATCTTCCGGATATTTTGTAATATCCGCTTTGGGGATCGATAAGGGCTTCCATATTGAACGCTTTTGTGTTGCTGCCGTTGGAAGTGCTGCATGGACGGAATCTGCAGGTTCCGGTCCCGATATTAAAGTCACAGACTGTAAATGAGTCCATCGCCAACTGCATCCCAAGTCCAACTGCTTTCATAAAACTTTCCTTAAGAGACCATATGCTGTAGAAACTGGTCGCATCTGTAATGTATTGACGCTCTTCGGCGGCAAAAAAACGGTCGGCTATCTTATCTTTTTCATCCTTTATCTCTTCTATATCAGCTCCGACAGCCTTGCCGTCAAGAATACAGATCGCATGATCGCCAGAGTGCGACAGCGAGAAAAAAATCTCGGAAGAAGTATCAGGGCTGATACCTGTTAAATGGTGTCCGGTCAGATATACATGTGGTTTGCCATGTTCATCGATAATTGGATTTAGAGGAATGGGTATTTCAGGATAATTGACCGATATTGCATGATTAAGAAGGGCATGTGCCAGCAGTGCCCTTTTCCTGTCAGCTTCAAACCGGTATTTCATGCTTGAACTTCTTCTTTCTTCTGATACAAGACCGGAAAGGTATTCAGTTGTATGATCGCCGGTGTTTCCTATGTATATTTCCATATAATACAGTTTACGGTATCTTTTGAACGGATTTCAAGATAAAAATTTAAGGCTTCCGGTTTTGGCAATCATAATGACATAAATCCTATAATCTGTTATCATATATTTGTCAGACTGGTTCTGATCAGATTTATTTTCAATAGTTGAAAGAAGGTGAGAAGACATGATCTGTCCAAATTGTAATCACAAAAATGAAGACGGAGCAATATTCTGCGGTAACTGCGGCACTAAGCTTGAAGATGCTGCCGTGACTGAGAAGCCTGAAGAAAAAAAGTCGCCTGCAAAGGCGGAAAAGGGTAATAACAGATGGATAATACCTGTAGTGATCGGAGCGGTGGTATTTGTCGTTCTGGTTTCTGCGATAATAGCCGGTGTAGCGGTAATAAGCTATAGAAAGCTGGCATCCGACAGAAAAGAGGTTGTACAGGAAGAAGTAGAGGAACAGACCGGTGAAGATAATACTGAGTCAGATCCGTTTGAGGAAGAAAAAAAGGAATCCAAAAGCCAAAAGAAGGCGCTTGGCAAGTCTGATAAAGCAGCAGGTGAGGTTGAGAGCCTTGAACGTGCTTCGATCATTCCCGGAGATGCAGAGCAATACTATGATGGATCATTGGTTCCGAAAGTGCCTGATTATGCTGTCAAGCCGGATTTAAGTGATGTATTCAATCAGAATGATATTGAATATCTGCCGGAGGATGCAAAGAAGAAGCTTGCCGGAAATCAGTTTGTAGTCATGAACAGCGGTGGTTTGGAGTTTTATGATATTTATGAGTCGAACAGATATTCTCAGACACCGAATTTTGTGACCGTTGATTCTATGATGCATACGTATCATATATATTTTGCATATCTGCTCAAGAAGATTGAAAAAGAGGATCTGTATGATGAATTGCGGGAACTTTCAGATGACATGTACAGTAAATCCGTTGAACAGTATAAGGCGCTTGAAGGAAGTGAATGGGAGAGGGCGGCACTCAGGAATGTTGCTTTCTTTACTATAGGCAGCAAGCTTCTTGGAGATGAGCCGGATGTTCTTCCAAAGATCAAGGGTGTAGTGGCGGATGAATTGGATCTTATTGATGAAGGAGCTGTAAGTGAATCTCCGCTGTTTGATGATTTTGAAGATTATTCGCAGTATAAGCCAAGAGGTTATTATGCGGGAGATAAAACACTTGAGAAATATTTCCGTGGGATGATGTGGTACGGGCGCCGTGCTTTTGAGCAGAAGAATGAGGATCACATGAGGAGTGCCCTTCTAATGACGCTTGCGATGAAAGAAGCAGGACTCAATAGATGGGAAGGAATATATACGGTTACATCATTTTTTGCAGGTGCAAGTGATGACAATACCTATTATGAGTTTGAACCTGCTGTAGAAGCGGCTTACGGAAGGATAGATGATGTTACCGATCTGATAGGGGATGACGCCGGATTTAACGCGTATTATGATATCACAAGCAAAATGGACGCACCGCAGATCAATTCAATACCGGTGTGGGAGACTGATGAGGAAAACGTGATCACTTCATTTCGGTTTATGGGTCAGCGCTTTTCGATAGATGCTTCCATATTCCAAAAGCTGATGTACAGAAGTGTTGAGGAAAACAGTGATGGAGACAAGAGAATGCTTCCGGATGCACTTGATATACCGGCGGCACTTGGCTCTCAGAAGGCATATGAGATATTAGACAGGCAGGGTGATACCGATTATAAGAACTATCCGGAGAAGATGCAGGAAATAAAGGAAGGGCTTGAGGAACAGGAGGATGGAGAATTGTGGAACGCAAGCCTCTATGCGCAGTGGCTTAATACTTTGAGACCGATACTTACGGAAAAAGGCAAGGGTTATCCTTCGTTCATGCAGTCTGAGGAATGGAACACAAGATCTCTTGAAGGTTTCCTTGGCAGCTATGCCGAGCTTAAGCATGATACGATCCTGTATTCCAAGCAGGCAATGGCCGAGATGGGCGGCGGCTGGGACGAGGAGATAGATGATCGTGGTTATGTGGAACCTGAACCGGTTATCTATTCACGTTTTGCGGTTCTTGCCGAGAATACCATGAACGGACTGAAAGATTACGGTATGCTTGATAAAGATGATAAGGAGAATCTTAAGCATATGGCTGATCTTGCGAAACAGCTTGTTGTTATATCGGAGAAGGAGCTTAAAGATGAGAAACTGACGGATGAGGAGTATCTTCTTATCAAGGATTTTGGCGGAGATATTGAGCATTTGTGGGCGGATGCAACAAGAGAAGATGATGATGGATACCCACGTTCTGATGAACATCCCGGAGCAGTGATCGCTGATGTTGCCACAGATCCGAATGGAAGCGTGCTTGAAATAGGAACCGGACGTGCAGATGATATATATGTTATCTGTCCGGTTGATGGTACATTAAGGGCATGCAGAGGGGCTGTTTACAGCTTCTATGAATTTGAATGGCCGATGTCTGACAGGCTAACGGATGAGGAGTGGCGTATCAAGCTTGGAATATGGCCGGAAAGCGGATATGAATTTAACAAGGATGAAAGCATCACTCAGCCGGCGTGGACCAGGAGCTACAGATCTGAATATGAGTGGGATTATTAAGAAGAGGATGATCATAGTTATTGCGGTGATCATAGCGGCAGCCGTGGCTGCCGCTATTTTTGCTGTGATCTATTATTCAGGATTGTTTCTCCCGCATTGGGCCAGGTGGCACGATATATACCTTGACATACAGTCAGGACGATGTATAGCGGATGGGGAGGAATTAAGGTATGAGGAAATATTCGAAGAGGTTGATGAACCTGATACAATAAAGCTTGAAAACAGAAAAGTAAAGGTATTTAAGGAGGGAAAATGCATTTTTAAATCTCCGAAAGGTTGCTTTGTACAGAACATGCTTTATGCTGATATTGACAGGGACGGCGAAAGGGAGCTTATACTTCTTAACTTTAATAAAGGAAGATACGGTAAACACCGGCCGTTCTGGGTTGACAGGGACGAGCTTAAGTGGTTCCAGCATATATATATTTACGATTACATAGCTGAAGATAAGATGTTCAGGCCGATATGGATGGCATCGGATATTGGGATGGAGGCGGCTGATTTTTCACTTGAGGAGGAACAGGTGATAAGGATGGAAGACAGGCACGGCGAGAAGTCAGATTGGATGTGGATATCGTTCGGCTTAAGGTGTGTGGATTAACATATTAGATTACATGACTGGTGTTATTAAAATGATTATGTTTGACAAATTTATGATAAGTAATGTTGCGGGTTTTAACTGCTGATAAACATGAGGTATAATCATAATAATTGTATATTCATTGATCAACGCATAATAGAAAATAAATATCAGGAGGGTTACAAATGGGCAATGTAAAGGAATTGATCGAAAGCGGCAGGGCGGTAATGGGTCTTGAATTTGGTTCAACACGTATCAAGGCGGTACTTATAGGTGAGGATTATGCACCCATTGCAAGCGGTGGACATGTCTGGAAGAATAAGTATAAGAATGGCGTATGGACATACAGTCTTGATGATATCCATAACGGTCTTCAGGATTGCTACCGTGCTCTTAAAGAAGACGTTAAGACACAGTACGGTGTTAAACTTAAGAAACTTGCTGCAATAGGTATTTCGGGTATGATGCATGGATACCTGCCTTTTGATAAGAACGGTAAGCTGTTGGTTCCTTTCCGTACATGGAGGAATACTATAACCGGAGAGGCGGCTGCCGCACTGACTAGGGAATTTGATTTTAATATACCTCAGCGCTGGAGTATTGCGCATTTATATCAGGCAATCCTTAACGGTGAGGAGCATGTAAAGAATATAAGCTATTTTACAACGCTTGCAGGTTACATTCACTGGAAGCTCACAGGTGAAAAGGTGATGGGCGTGGGTGAAGCTTCCGGTATGTTCCCTATAAACGACGATACCCGTGATTATGATAAGAAAATGATGGGTAAGTTCGATGCTCTTATAGCTGATAAGGGATTTTCGTGGAAGCTTGAGGATATAATACCCAAGGTGCTTTACGCCGGTGATAATGCGGGAAAGCTTACGGAGGAGGGTGCTAAGTTCCTTGATCCCTCAGGCGATCTGATGGCAGGGATCCCGTTATGTCCTCCGGAAGGCGATGCCGGAACCGGTATGACAGCCACCAATTCCGTAGCAAAGAGGACAGGTAATGTTTCAGCTGGAACATCTTTCTTTGCAATGGTTGTCCTTGAGAAGTCTCTTAGCAAGGTGCATGAGGAACTTGATATGGTCACTACTCCTGATGGAGCTCCTGTTGCCATGGCACACTGCAATAACGGAACTACAGACCTTAACGGATGGGTGCATCTTTTCAGGGAATATGAAGAAGCAAGGGGAAACCGGCCTGATATGGCCAAGCTGTTCAGTCTGCTTTATAATACGGCTCTTGAAGGAGATAAGAACTGCGGCGGATTGCTGGCATATAATTATAATGCGGGTGAGGCGATCACAGGATTAAATGCCGGTCGTCCTATGTTCATAAGAACTCCTGATGCAAAGTTTACACTTGCCAATTTCATGCGTTCACATCTGTATGCATCTCTGGCAACGCTTAAGATCGGATGCGATATCCTGTTCAAGGAAGAAAATGTTAAGGTGGATAAGCTCTACGGGCACGGCGGTTTCTTCAAGACCAAGGGAGTAGGTCAGAGCATGCTTGCGGCTGCAATGAATGCACCGGTAGCCGTAATGGAGACGGCAGGCGAGGGCGGACCATGGGGAATGGCGTTGCTTGCGGCATATATGCTTAACGGTAATGGAGAGGATCTTGGATCCTATCTTTCTGACAAGGTATTTGCCGGAGAAGACGGTGAAGTCATGGAACCGGATCCGGAAGATGTTAAAGGATTTGATGAATATATCGAAGCTTACAAGAAGACACTGCCGGCTGAAGCTGCCGCTGCAGAAAACTTTAACATACATACGTATATAGAGTAAGACAAATGGTACAATATAATGGACATAATATGTATGAAAGAAAGGCGGAAAAGAAATGCTTGAGCAACTGAAAAAGGAAGTATATGAAGCTAATATGGAACTTCCCAGAAGAGGCCTTGTGACTTATACATGGGGCAATGTATCCGGAATAGACAGGGAGAGCGGATGTTTCGTTATCAAGCCCAGCGGTGTGGATTATGATGAACTAACTCCCGATGATATGGTTGTGATGGATCTTGAAGGTAATAAAGTTGAAGGCAGGTACAAGCCGTCAAGCGATACGGAAACGCATCTTGAATTATACAAGAGATATCATGAGATCGGTGGTATAGTTCATACTCATTCACCTGAGGCAGTGGCATGGGCACAGGCAGGACGTGATATACCGTTATACGGAACCACTCACGCTGACTATTTTTTAGGTCCGATACCGTGTGCCCGTAATCTCACAACTGAGGAAATAAATGAAGCATATGAGATGAATACCGGGCTTGTCATAATTGAGACTTTCACCAAGCGTAAGATCAATCCTGTATATACACCGGCTGTACTATGCAAGAATCATGGTCCTTTTACGTGGGGCAAGGATGCGGCAGAGGCCGTGCATAATGCGGTAGTGCTTGAAGAAGTGGCAAAGATGGCAAGAAATACTGAGCTTATCAATCCCGATGTAAAACCTGCGCCCGATAATATCAAGGATAAACATTTTTATCGTAAACATGGAGAGAATGCATATTACGGACAGTAGGAACGGGGGCATGATCTGTGGCCGCTGATAATATACGAACGGAGAATGAAAGGTACAGATTCTGCAGGCTGTGCGATATAATAGACAGTATTCCGGAAGATATCGGTGAATATGCTGAGAAGCTGTACGGACTGCTTGACGAGAATGAAAGGGCCGGTGAAGAACTTATAAGATCGCGTATGGATATCTGTGAGGAATGTGACCGGAATATGCATGGAACATGTCTTGCATGTGGTTGCTACTGCCTTATCAGATGTTTTGCGGTGGCGCAGCGATGTCCTAAGAAGAAGTGGTAACAGATTAATATATTTTACCGGAGGTTAAGTATGGCAAGATTAGTCATCAATGAAACAAAGAAGCTTGGAACCATATCGCCTGAAATATACGGCCATTTTTCTGAACATCTTGGAAGATGTATATATGAGGGACTCTATGTAGGAGAGGATTCCGATATTCCCAACGTAAACGGAATGAGAAAAGATGTTGTCGAAGCTCTTAAGGAGATAGAAGTCCCGGTATTAAGATGGCCCGGCGGCTGTTTTGCTGATGAATATCATTGGCGTGACGGCATCGGGGAGAAGAGTTCGAGAAAGAAGATGATAAATACCCATTGGGGTGGAGTAACCGAGGATAACAGCTTCGGTACTCATGAATTCATGGAACTGTGCAGGCAGATCGGATGTAAGACATATGTTAACGGCAATCTGGGAAGCGGTACAGTTCAGGAGATGTCAGAATGGGTTGAGTATATGACTTTTGACGGATTATCGCCGCTTGCCGAGCTCCGTAGGAAAAACGGTAGTGAGAAGCCCTGGAAGCTTGACTATTTTGGAGTCGGTAATGAGAACTGGGGCTGCGGCGGAAATATGACGCCTGAGTATTACGGGAACGAGTACAGGCGTTATCAGACCTATGTGCGCCAGTATAACAAGGATCATCAGGTTAAGAAAGTATGCTGCGGAGCCAATTCTGAGGATTATTACTGGACAGAGGACGTAATGAAGACCTGTTTTGAGCATGTGGATCCAAACCAGCATGGCTTTATGGATTATCTGTCTCTTCACTATTATACATTACCTGAGGGGTGGCTGCCTAAGGTAAGTGCTACTGAATTTGATGAGGATCTGTGGTACAAGACACTGTGGGCTGCGCACCATGTTGAAGAGCTTATCTATCGTCACGGAGCGATAATGGATAAGTATGATCCTGAGAAGAAGATAGGTATGTCGATTGATGAGTGGGGAACATGGTATGAGGTCGAACCGGGAACGAATCCGGGCTTTTTGTATCAGCAAAATACAATGAGGGATGCACTTGTTGCCGGAATATCACTTAATATTTTCAATAAGCACTGTGATCGTGTAAAGATAGCGTGCATAGCGCAGATGGTTAACGTGCTCCAGTCAGTCATACTTACCGAAGGCGAGAAGATGATAAAGACGCCCACCTGGTATGTATTCAGGATGTTTAAGGACCATCAGGGTGCTGAACTTCTTGAGAGTTCGATATCAGGATCGGGTATGACGGGGGTTAAGGATGACCGTATGGTTCCTGAGATAACTGAGTCTGTATCGGAAAAGGACGGCATCATTACCATAACACTTAACAATCTGTCTATGACCGAAGATAAGGAGCTTACGGTACAGTTTGCTCTGGATAAGAATTACGAGGTTGTTGAAGCCGCTATTCTAAAGGGATCGGATCCAAGGGATATGAATACCTTCGATGTGCCGGATAAGGTTAAGGCAGAAGAGTATAGATCATACAAGGCAGAAGGTAAGAATTTTGTACTGACATTACCAAAGGCCAGTGTAGTGGAACTGAGGGTTAAGTCGTGAGATTTCAGGAATTATTTGCATAAGGCACTTGAATTTGCTATCATAATACCTGTCCGGTACTGTTTTAAGCAGTGTCAGGCAGGTATATTTTTATGGTAGTGTACAGGGAATTATAATACGGCATAAGGACTCCATCGCCAGGGGTTATCCGTTATGCCAAATATGAAAGGGGAGAATAATGAATAAGGGATTTATTAAAGCAGTTGCCGTATTTCTTGCTACAGCGGCTGTATTCGCATCCATGCCCGTTAAGGCTGAGGCAGCGCCTCTTAAGATGGGTATCGACGTTTCGTATCACCAGGGAGCAATCGATTGGAATGCTGTCAAATCAAGCGGAGTACAGTTCGCTTTTATAAGGGCGGGCAGCTTCAAGAGCGGTACAGACGCTTATTTTCATCAGAACATGAAGGGTGCACTGGCCGCCGGTATACCGGTCGGGATCTATGTTTACTCATATGCTACTACTACACAGATGGCAGCGAACGAAGCTCTGTTTGCTATATCGGTTGCCAAAGATTATCCGGTATCATATCCCATTGCTTATGACATAGAGGATTCTTATCATAAAGGAATGAGCATGGCGGAGATTCAGGGGCTTATAAATACGTTCTGTAATACCATTGAGAGTGCGGGATATACTCCGATAGTGTACTCGGGGAAGAATTTCTTTAATTCCAAGATAGGTAATATCAACCGTGATAAATGGGTAGCTCAGTATGCGGCAGCCTGCGATTATCCGGGATACAGTTTTTGGCAGTCAAGTTCCAAGGGACGCATTAATGGAATAAAGGGTAATGTGGATATTGACTATCAGTACAAGGATTATTCGGGCATCATACAGGCCAATGGATTCAAGACACAGAAGGGAAAGACATTCTATATGGAGAACTACATGATGCACAGAGGATGGCTTGACCTTGGCGGTAAGAAGTATTATTTTGAACCGCTTCTTGGTACAATGCAGACAGGTTTGGTGGCTGATACAACGGGTATATACTATCTTGGTCCTGACGGGGTGATGCAGACAGGTTTGGTGGAAATAGCAGGGAACAAGTTCTATTTTGATCCTAAGTCAGGCGGCATGCTGACTAACACAACAGTGACGGTTGGTAAGAAGACATATGTTATTGATGTGATGGGAATAGCTACTGAAGCTACGGATCTTCTTAATGCTGCGGCAGCAGCAATGCAGACTCTTCCGGCTGTACCTGCGCAGTAATATAAATATCAGACGTTATTTGGCACGCTCCTGCCTTTTATCATACGGACGATCGTATCGTATAACAGTTTATAGGCATTTGAGCATAATACCGAAGCAATGAAATTAATTGGAACAAGTATAAAGAACAGCCATGCAAAATCACTCATTTCGAAATAGATACGTTTTACATAGTCGAAGATGATGATATCAAATATGGCGGAGAACAGATATATTTCAAGCGAGACTGCGGATATTCTTTTAAGAATAAAACCTGCGGTCTTGCTTTTTATATTTACGTCATACAGCACAAGAAAGATGGCAGATGAACAGATAGCAACCGTTATGCAATTGTAACCGCAATCCACGGTCCCCAAAATTCCCCAGATAAAGTTGCCCCCGGCAGCGTAATAGTATGATATTCCGGCGTTTAAGAATATCATGGCAAGGATGACTGCCAGCAGTATCAGTTTGTTGAACCGCGGCTTATTCTCCCTGAAATAGCAGCCGAGGAAATAATACAGAAGCGGGTAAAGCATCTGCCAGTAATTTGGTGCAGCAAGTTCTATGATGGAACCAAACCAAGCTACAGGCGTGATGTTGGAAACTGAGAACAGGGATATGACCGGATATAATGCGGTTATGCATGCCAGAGAAACAAGAAGAATATGTTGTTCCTTTAAAGATTTCAGACTATGCCACAGCCTGTTTAAAAACGGCGCGATGGCCATCAATGAAAAGTAGAAGCCGACATACCAGGCGATAGTATAATTACCGAAAGACTGCAGGGCTTCTTTTATTCCGTATACCTTCCCATAATAATAATTTCCGACGAAGATCTTAATGGTTGATATTGCTATATATGCGACAAATACAGGAATAAGGCTTGCGTAATGTTTACGGTCAGGTTCCTTGTTGCATTTGAAATAACCGGTCAGCATCATGTATAGGGGAACGCAGCACAGGAACAGCCAACGGGCAGCAGTCATCATAAATGTGACTTTGTCATTAAGCGGAGTGCTGTAGTATCCGCAGTTAAAGAAGAAATGTACTGACACAACAAACAGTGCGGCAACGGAACGTACCAGATCCAGCCCTGGAAGTCTGGTTTTGGTATTATCCGGTACTGGAGATACAGTGATATTTCCTTCGATATTGTCTGTGAGGTTTTCGGATGACATATCGTTCTCCCTTTGGCTTGATAATGTTAAAACAAAAGGGTTCCTGATGATCCAGGAACCCTGTGTCGGAGTGACTGGATTCGAACCAGCGGCCTCCACCTCCCTAAGATGGCGCTCTAACCAAACTGAGCCACACCCCGTTTCGCAACATGCTTATTCTATAAGAAGACCTTAAGAATGTCAAGGGAATATTTGTTGTTGAGAATTAATCGCAGTAAATCTTCCTACTCTTCTTGCAAATTCTTTTCTTATGTGCTACTATACAGTTAGATTAATGGGCAAATGTGACAGAAGGATCTGGCACAGTATTTCAAAGGAGTGATGTGTATGGCAGGATTATCAAGGCTTGACAGCGCATACCTGAGAATGCAGACGAATGATTACAGTACTCTGTTCAGTTCAATGAACAAGTCATCTTCGTCATCCTCGTTCAATATGTTTGATATATCGGGTAAGAGCAATAACTCTCTGAGTGCTAACTTTTATTCCGATTATGCAAGCCTTAAGAACGGAAGTTACTTTAAGCTGGCGAAGAGCTATTATGCCAAGTCGGCATCAGAGACGACAGACAGTGCCTCAGCAGACAGTAAGACAGGCACAGAAGTGAGTACGGATTATGAAAAGCTTGCATCCACGATATCTGAAGCCGCTAAATCTTTTGCCGGTTACAGTTCGTCAGGCAGCGCAGGTACTGTAGATACCGCCGGAAGTATTTTCGATACGGCATCTTGACAAAGAAGTAAGAATTGAGTAAGATATATGAGCGCCTTATAACGGGCGCTCATATATTATTTGTTCAAATACATTATTGTATTGTGAACGGGAAATCACATATGCAGGAATGGCGGAATTGGCAGACGCGCACGGTTCAGGTCCGTGTGGTAGCAATACCATGAGAGTTCAAGTCTCTTTTCCTGCACTAAGAATCGACATGATTCATAAATGCCCGTCATTGCATGGAAAATCCAGTAATGGCGGGCATTTTTTGATACAATGACATTAGTATTTTCAACCGGGAAGAATATGAGTGAAAACATCTTTTTTGATAATGCATATTTTATCATAGGGACCGCATATGCCGGAAAGTCAACCATGGTCAAAGAACTGGCGATAAAGTATGGCGGCATAGCATGTGAAGAAAATTATCATGATAATTATCCCGGGGAATTGGATGCCCGGGAATTTCCATGCCTGACTTACACCAGAGATTTAAAAGACTGGCATGATTTCATAAGAAGATCGCCACAGGAATATAAGAATTGGATTGATGGTGTAAAGAAAGAATGTGAGATCCTCGAATTAAGGATGCTCCCGGATATTTGCAGTCAGGGGAAACCGGTATTTGTTGATACAAATATTTCCGTAGATACATTGCGTTTGATAGCTCCGTTGGATCATACGCTTGTAATGCTTGCAGACCCGCAGATTTCGGTTCGCCGGTTTTTTGAACGTCCGGATCCGGAGAAACAGTTTCTATATAAGCTAATATTAGAAGAGCCGGATCCTGAAAAGGCGATGGAGAATTATCGAAATGGTCTTGAAATGATTAATTCACAGGAAGCATATGGCGAATTGCTGAATTCGGGTTTTAATGTGATCATACGCGATGAAACCAGAACAATTTTTCAAACACTTGCCTTGGCAGAAAAGGCATTCGGATTATAATCCCCGTCATTTTTGATGCATATGAAATTGTTACCAAAATTTTAAAATATGTACAAAATGTGAATAAAAAGTAAAAAAAATGCTTATACTAGTCAACTATTTCCATTCACTAAGTCAAAATAATGCTTTATATTAATATTCGTGAGTGAAAAAGTATAAGAAGGCAGCATGAGATGAAAAGATCAAGGATTTCCATTATCCTGCTTGCAATGATAGCTGTGATCACGTTGCTTGGAGGTTGCGGCAAGGCAGAAAAATGGGCATATACACACGAGCCTGAGAAGGAAGTATTAGTCCTTTATGATAATGGGAAGGCAGTTTTTAAGGATAAGGAATACAAATATACCAAGGATGATGCATCTTACACCCTGACTGATGAGCAGGGGAATGCCCTCAGTTTAAGATATGTGCTCGATGGTGACAGGATGCTCCTTTATGAGCCGGCTGTTTATGCAAGGGATGAAACCGAACCGGGAAGCGGTATTACCGGGAAGTGGCTTCACGAGAACGGTCGCAATATGTTCCGGTTCACCAAGGATGGTCAGTTCGATGAGGATGGCTATTTCTACGGTCATTACAATGTGAAAGAGAATGAGGGCACGATCAAGCTGATGTATGCCGACCCGCTTCAGGATTGCATTCTCTATTACAGTTTAAACGGAGATGAGCTTACGATCGAATACCCGTGGCCGATGGTGCAGGTGGGTGTGGAGACAAGCGAAAAAGGCCAGACAACCATCCCGGCAAATACAGATAAATGATTTTTCATTTTTTATATGGTCGAAGGCGGATGACCGCTTTACGATAGAAACTTTCAATTTATTAAGGAGGTAAGTTATGAAGAAACGTGTTATTTCTATGTTACTCGCAGGCGTTATGGCTCTTTCACTTTGCGCTTGCGGCGGCGCTGCAGCTGAAGCACCTGCTCCGGCACCCGAGGCACCTGTAGCTGAGGAAGCTCCTGCTGAGGAAGAGAAGGCAGAGGAGCCTGCAGCAGAGGAGCCTGCAGCAGAGGAAGCATCTTCAGGTGAGGCTATGACTCTTAACATGTGGTGTATCGCTACAGAGAGTGACTCAAACCGTCATTCTTATGAAGCAGCTATCGAAGAGATGGCAACAAATCATCCTGAGATCACTCTTAACTGGGAAGCATTTGAGAACGAGTCATACAAGACCAAGATCAAGGCTGCTGTATCAGCAGATGAGCTGCCTGACATCTTCTTCACATGGTCATGTGCATTCCTTGGCGACTTCGTTAGCGCAGGTAAGGTTTACTGCCTTGACGATGTATACCAGAACTACAAGGATGAGCTTCCTGTAGTTATGCTTGGCAACTCTACATATGATGGCAAGCACTATGGTGTTCCGCTTACAATGAACATCGTTGGTCTGTTCGCTAACATGGATCTTCTTAAGGAAGCTGGATACGATGAGATCCCCGGAACATATGAGGACTTCATTAAGTGCTGTGACGATCTTAAGGCTAAGGGCATCATTCCTTTCGGATGTGCTGGTAAGGAAACATGGTGTGTAACCGAGTATCTTGAGTCTATAATCGAGAAGAGCGTAGGCGCAGAAGAGCTCAACAACATCTTTGTTAACGGCGCTACATGGAACAACCAGGGCGTTGCTGACGCTGTTGATACATTCCAGGAAATGATCACCAAGGAATACTTCGATCCCGCTGGTATCGGTCTTACAAACGACGAAGTTAAGGCTAACTTCATGGCTGGCAAGTATGCATTCTACATGAATGGTACATGGAACTGTGCTGACTTCGCAGCTAACGATGAGTTCAAGGATAAGGTTAAAGTTGCTGAGTTCCCGGTTATCGATTCTTCCAAGTCTAAGCTTGGTCAGTTGATCGGTGGTCCTTCAGATACTCTTGCAGTATCAGCTTCTTCACCTAACGCAGCAGCAGCAGCTGATTACGCTATGGAGCTTGGTAAGCTTATCTGCCACTATGGTTATCTTGATGGTTGTGGACTTCCTGCATGGACACCTTACGGTGACACAAGCGCAGTTAATCCTCTTACCCAGACTGTATCAGAGATCGTTGCTAACGCAGATTCAATGGTACTGTTCGGCGATACAGCTATGACAGCTGATGACGCTCAGGTATACCTTTCATATGTTGATCAGGTTTATGGTTCAGCAATCGACGGCGCAGGCTTCATCGAGGGTCTTGCAAGCGACTTAAGGTAATACCAATATCCTGATAGGATAGGAATAAAAATCATGACCCTTCCCACTTCTCCTTAAGGGGAGGTGGGAAGGGTTTATTGTATGGAAGGTATTTAATATGGCTGAAAACAATACAAATCAGAGTGTTAAGAAAGAAAAATCCAAGGCAGACTTTCGTAAAGGACTTAATATATTTCTTTTTCTGCTTCCGGCGATACTTCTTTTTGTGGGCATACTGATCGCTCCCATAGCGGTTTCGCTTTACAGGAGCTTACAGAAATGGAATGGTTTCACGCCCGGAACATTTATTGGATTTAAGAACTATGTGGATCTGTTCACGAGCGGATCGATCAAATTCACCACATCTCTTAAGAATGCTCTAATAATCGCATTCTTTTCAGTGTTTGTACAGCTTCCTTTTTCATTGCTGTTGGCACTGTTACTTGGCCGCAAGTATAAGGGTGAAAGGTTTTTCCTTACGGTATATTTCATGCCGGTGCTTATTTCAACGGTTGTTATCGGTCAGTTATGGCTTAAGATATACAATCCGGATTACGGTATCTTAAACAGGGCGCTTGATGCTATAGGCCGTGGTGACTGGAAACATATCTGGGTAGGTGATCCCAAGACGGCTTTGGGTTCTGTAGTAGTTCCTACCATATGGCAGTATGTCGGTTATCATATGCTTCTTATGTATGCCGGTGTCAAGGGCGTTTCATCTGATCTGAGGGAGGCAGCCATGCTTGACGGAGCTACCAACTGGCAGGTAGACAGATATGTGGTTATCCCGTGCATCAAGCCTATAATTAGGACGAGCGTTATCTTTGCCGTAACCGGTTCACTTAAGACTTACGACCTTGTCCGTATTATCACGAATGCAGGGCCTACTCACAAGACAGAGGTACCCAGTACATTGCTCGAAGATATGCTGTTCTTAAGGAACAGGTACGGAATGGGTTCTACGATATCGGTAATGCTGATCATCCTGTGCTTTGCTTTTGCACTTGCGATATCTGCGGCGTTTAAGGAAAAAGAATATTAAGGAGGGAATAAAGGTGCAATTAGAGGAACGTTATACTGTAAAGAAATCTAATCCTGCCGTTAAGGTGCTGGTTTATATCCTCCTTGTGATCTGGGCATTTATAAATATTTTCCCGATTTATTTTATGTTCACTTTTTCACTTAAATCAAATGAGGAGATTTTCGGCGCCAACGTGGTGGGACTTCCGAAAGAATGGCTGTTTTCCAATTATGTTTCAGCCATGAAGACAGGAAATATGGGACTGTATTTTGTTAACAGTGTTCTTGTTACAACAGTTTCAATATTTATATCTCTGGCAGCAGCAATGATGGCTACATATGCGCTTACACGTATCAAGTGGAAAGCTGCGAATTTCACCAATTCATTTTTCATGCTTGGACTTACAATACCGCTTCAGGCTTCCATAGTTCCGGTATATGTAATATTGTCGAAGCTTAAATGGCTTAATCATTACTCGACGCTTATAATTCCGTATTCGGCATTTACACTGTCAATGTCAATCCTTATCTGTACAGGCTTCATGGTTGATATACCTTATGACCTTGATGAAGCTGCAAGGATCGATGGATGCGGTCTGTGGGGCACGTTTGGAAGGATAATAGTACCGCTGCTCAAGCCTGCTTACGCTACGATAGGGATATATGCTTTCCTGCAGTGCTGGAATGAGTTCATGTTTGCCAACGTGTTTATATCTGATTCGGCACACAGAACGCTTCCTGTAGGTATCAAGGCTTTGTCGGGAGCATATACGACGGACTGGGGTCCGATCGGCGCGGCTCTTGTTATCGCAACATTCCCGACGCTTATCGTGTATATCTTCCTGTGCAGGAAGATACAGGATTCCTTCATCGCAGGTGCGGTCAAGGGATAAACAGAAATACTGACATGAATAAAAGGTTCGGCATTATATGTGCCGGACCTTTTATTTGCATAAATTTAAAAAAATGGTATTCTTTAATATAAATAAAGCAAATTAAGGAAACCGGATATGAGCGCAAACGGCGTGCAAAAAACAAAAAACAGTAAAAAAAGTCTTTCAGGAAGTCTGAAAAGCCTTATAATTGTACTCGTGTTTCTTGTTATTGCAGCATTTGTGATCTCAATGTTTATTATTGTTGATAATGAAAGAAGAGCATATGAGATAAGCGAATCAGAGGGTGTTCTTCGTACCATGTCTGACAGCATCGAATCCAGCATAGTTAATTTCACAGAGGTATCAAGGCTTATAATAACGGATAGCAGATTGGTTGAATTTTTACGTGCCAGATCTGATAAGGTTGATATGGGAATGATCAATGACGCAAGGTTTGGCGTGCTGGATATACTGTACGTAACCGGCGGAGTTGATTCGGTCATGATTTTCAGGGAAGACATGATAATGATGACGACCGACAGAACATCATATGAATATCATCATGAACTCATTGAGGACGAAGAATGGAGAAACGCAATCCTTGATGCCAAAGGAAGAGCGGTTATATCAATTAACGGAAACGGAGCGATAAACCGTAAGGACGGCAGGCCGGTGATAACCATAGCGCGTGAGATAAATGATGTACTTACACAGAGACGTACCGGAATAATGCTGATGAACATTTCCGCTGATGAGTTTGAAAGGACGTTGGGAAAACTTAATTATGATAATATATGTATCGCCGGAGATGAAGGGACGTATCTTGCGGGTAATTCCGAGATTATGAAGTATTACCCATCGAAAATTCCGGATGCGAAAGTTATGCATAACAGTATTGATATGGGCAGGAACGGTATGCTGTTTTCATGCTGCAGAGTGGGAGACCTTCCTATAATGATAATGCGTCTTTCTACCTATGGCTCTGAAGGGATACCGTACAGCCTCTTGTATGTTATGCTCTTCCTCATGATATTCCTGATAGCTGCTGTTTTTATTGTGGCAACCTTTATAACCAGGAACCTCACAAGGCCCGTATATGATCTGTCAGAGAAGATGGAGATGAACAGGGAGGTGGGAACGCTTGAGCAGATAGACATAGATGTTGCATACAGGGAACTTGACATGCTAAAGGAAGGATATAACAATCTTGTTGTGCACGTGGAGGAACTCATTACCACGCTTGTGGATAAGGAGCAGTCGCTTCGAGAGGCAGAGATGAGGGTGTTACAGGAGCAGATAAAGCCTCATTTTCTGTATAATTCACTTGAAACGATAGGATTTCTGGCGCTTGACGCAGGAGCGGATAATGTGCATAATGCACTTGAAACCCTGGGGAGCTTCTACAGGAATTTCCTTAATAAAGGAGCAAGAGAAATACCGTTTGGGCTTGAGGTCCGGATAGTAAAGGATTACCTGTCTTTACAGAAATTAAGATATGGGGATATCATAGAGGATACTTACGATATTCCGGAGGACACCGAGAGCCTTATAGTTCCGAAGCTTATCCTTCAGCCACTTGTTGAAAACAGTATCTACCATGGAATCCGCCTTACCGGTGAAAAGGGGATAATATCTATAGCAAGCCGCAACGAAGAAGGAACATTACATGTTGTGGTAAGGGATACGGGCATCGGAATTTCGGAAGATCAGATAAAAAAACTGCTTGATGATGAACCGGGTAAGATTGCCGAGGATGCAATGAACGGCAGTTTCGGACTAAGAGCAACAATAAAGAGGCTCAGGGTCTATTGTGGAAAAGATGATGTTGTAAGGATAAACAGTGAACCCGGTGAGTATACCGAGATCGAACTGATAATACGTGCTGCAGGCAGCAATACCAGGCGAACGACGGATACAGAATGATGGAGGAAAAATGAACAGGACATACAGGGTTATGATAATAGATGATGAAGAATCTGCCCGCAAGCTGATGAAGGCCGGTATACGCTGGGAAGATTATAATATGGAAGTCACCGGAGAGGCTGCAAGCGGGATAGAGGCTATCAATGTCATAGATGATTACAAGCCGGATATCGTATTCGTGGATATCTCAATGCCATTTATGAACGGTATCGAGTTTACAGAAACCGTGACTGACAGATATCCTGATCTCATCATAATTATCATGACGGCGTTTGATGAATTTGAATATGCAAGAAAGTGCGTAAGCCTGCCTGTGTTTGAATATATGTTAAAGCCGATGGTGCGTGATGAGGTGGGTAAGGTTCTTTTGAGAGCAAAGGACAGGCTCGACAGAGAAAATGAGACTTATACGGATGACGACAGGGCTGATACGGAGACGGACATTAATGAAGGAACGGACAGCATGGAGCGTATAAGGAAATATATAGAGGAGAATTTTACCGATTCCACCTTGAATCTTGCTTTTGCAGCCAAGCATTTCGGGTTCAGTCCCAGCTATCTGTCACGTAAGTTCAAGCAGGACACGGGAAAGAACTTTGTCGAATATCTTACTGAACTGCGGATGAACAAGGCAATAAAGCTTGCAAAATCAAACATTAAGATGTACAGGACCGCTGCAGAGGTGGGCATACCGGATCCTAATTATTTCGGACGCTGCTTTAAGAAATATACCGGCATGAGTTACTCGGATTACGTGGCTGAAAAATAAAACATTACATGGTGCGTTAATTTTCTTCATTATCCTGTGTATCACCGTGTATGAGCCTGTAGATCCGCTGATATGCATACAGGGTTACCGGGACCAGAATGGTTGCTGCGACAGAAGCAACGAGAAGGTTGGTGGTCCGTTCATCCTGCATGAGACCAAAGACCAGGGTTAGTATGTACATGCCGATCAGTAATGCGGCAATTATTAGTGAAAAGATTCGTTTTCCCATGATTTCCTCCGTTATTGGTCTGCTTTTTTCACTACTGATTATACCCTAAAAAAATCCTAAAACCAATGACAAAAAGGAATTATTATATTATCATAACAGTTATAAAAGAATAAGGGATGAATTGATATGAAGGTATTCAGAAAGATTCTATATGTGTTGGCAGGCCTTTTGGTCCTGCTCACGGTTTTTATTGTAGTATGTGCTTACAATCCCGGCCTGACGAAAAAGCTGCAGAGCGTGATCTTTCGCGGAAAGATCGTGGAAGTATCAAATGTAACCGATAAAGCGGCGTCAAAGGATGCAGCTGATGATACGGCAGTATCAGAGAATACGGTGAGCAGGGAAGAATACAGGATGCGATCACTTGAGGAACTGGGCGTTCCGGAGGATGCGCTTATAACAGATATTGATTCCTATTATAAGGATTGTCATGACCAGATAGTGGAGCGCGGTATAGGGGAGTATGCTTTTGAGAACTTCATTGCTACGGAAGTATTGGTCCAGGATATATACTCCAAGTACAGCAATAAAGAATATGTGGACGGATATATGAATTCGACACTTAACGAAATAGGAGCTTCGGCCTATGATATGAATCTGTTGGTCGAGGAACTCACAGGTAAGCATTACCGTCTTACGCATCAGCTTGTTATTAGCGCAGGGAATTAGGGATGATCTTCTTTGAAATATACAAACAACTGGATATCCGTATGTACAGGACTGTAAGCGCAATGGAGTCGTCCATTAATCCCTGTACCAGATACT
The DNA here is from genome assembly GCA_017524595.1 of Lachnospiraceae bacterium. Classification (GTDB taxonomy): domain Bacteria; phylum Bacillota; class Clostridia; order Lachnospirales; family Lachnospiraceae; genus UBA2868. The sequence goes on from JAFXVI010000060.1 coordinate 23,079, forward strand.
TCATAGACGGTGATCTCCTGGTAACGCTGGGTACCAATGTTTCGGTTGTCTGGAACCTTAAGAATAAAGAGATCAAGGACGATAACCCATATAAACATTTTGATCTTGAGGATGAGACTCTATACTGGTTTTCAGCAGAATCAGCAGAAGCAGCGGTCATAAAGATGGCAAACAATGCTTTTCGCCAGTGGTACGGGATAGACCCCTTTGAATCATTTGCCCAGTTTGAACAGTCAGAGGCTGATATAAACAGGATCCTGGCCGGATACGGCCTGAGGATACTGTGGGATATGGATAAGATGGCCATACTCAGGAATGATGAGGTCATCACTTTTGAATCCGCCATAATGCAGATAATGGAGGATGATGCGCTCAAGGCTGCAGGAATGAGCATTGATGAATGGCTGTACGATGCTAGATATTTCAGGCAGACAGACCAGTTGGAGCGTGCAATAGACCAGTATGAAAGAGTAATAAGATACAGTAATTATACCCAGCGCGTCTACACTGAGAGTGCTTTCTGTCTTGCGGAGAGTTATTATTTCCTCGGTGATTATGAACGTGCTGTTTCCATGTATTATCATTGTAATCTTGA
>JAFXVI010000061.1 GCA_017524595.1 Lachnospiraceae bacterium
AAGAAGGCTCTTGATAAGGGAATCAAGGAAGTTGTTTTTGACAGAGGCGGCTTTATATATCAGGGCAAGATCAAGGCATTGGCAGAGGCGGCAAGAGAAGCCGGCTTAGAATTCTAGGAAGGGAGAAAATACATGAAACGTACTATCATAGATACAAGCAACATGGAGCTTCAGGAAAAGGTAGTTTCCATTAAGCGAGTAACGAAGGTTGTTAAGGGTGGTCGTAACATGCGCTTTACTGCTCTTGTCGTTGTCGGTGACGGAAACGGCCATGTAGGCGCTGGTCTTGGCAAGGCAACTGAAATCCCTGAGGCGATCCGTAAGGGTAAGGAAGATGCAGCCAAGAGGCTCGTTACGGTAGCTCTTGATGAGAACAACAGTATAACGCATGATTTTTCAGGTAAGTTCGGCGGTGCAAACGTTCTTCTTAAGAGAGCACCCGAAGGTACCGGTGTTATCGCAGGCGGTCCCGCGCGTTCAGTGTGCGAGCTTGCAGGCATAAAGAATATCCGTACCAAATCACTCGGATCCAACAACAAGCAGAATGTAGTATTGGCTACTATCGAGGCTTTGAGCCAGCTCAAGACTCCCGAAGAAGTAGCTCGTCTTCGCGGCAAGTCCGTTGAAGAAGTTGTAGGCTAAGGAGGTTTTAGAAATGGCTGATAAGAAAATCAAGGTTACATTAGTAAAATCACCTATCGGTGCCATTCCCAAGCACAGGGCAACCATAGCAGCTCTTGGACTTAAGAAGACGGGCAGGAGCAATATCCTTCCGGACAATGATGCTGTAAGAGGTATGTGCAAGCAGGTAGGTCACCTGATCAAGGTTGAAGAAGCATAATAACAGGAGGAGGTCAGACATGGAATTATCGAATTTAAAGCCTGCCGAGGGCTCCAAACATAGTGATAATTTTAGAAGAGGACGTGGACACGGCTCGGGCAACGGCAAGACAGCCGGCAAGGGTCATAAAGGTCAGAAGGCTCGTTCAGGCGCACCCAGGATCGGTTTCGAAGGTGGTCAGATGCCTTTATACAGAAGGATTCCCAAGAGAGGCTTCAAGAACAGGAATACCAAAGAGATCGTAGCCATCAATGTATCGGCGCTCGAGAAGTTTGAAGACGGCGCTACAGTTACTGTTGAATCTTTGCTTGAGAAGGGTATTGTCAGCAATCCCAAAGACGGCGTCAAGATTCTTGGTAACGGTGAACTGACCAAGAAGCTTACGGTTAAGGTGAATGCGTTCTCCGCATCGGCTAAGGAAAAGATTGAAGCTCTTGGTGGAAATGCTGAGGTGATCTAATGTTCAAAACATTACAGAATGCATTTAAGGTAAAGGAGATAAGACAGAGGCTTATATTTACCTTATTGATGATGATAGTGATAAGGCTTGGATGTCAGCTTCCGGTTCCGGGCGTTGACAGGGAGTATTTCTCCAACTGGTTTGCACAGCAGACAGGAGATTCCTTCAATTTCATTGATGCCTTTACAGGCGGTTCCTTCCTGAATATGTCGGTATTCGCCTTAAACATCACACCATACATCACTTCCTCGATCATTATGCAGCTCCTGACTATAGCTATCCCGAAGCTTGAGGAGATGCAGAAAGAGGGCGAGGATGGAAGAAAGAAGATTGCTTCCATCACACGTTATGTGACCGTAGGACTTGCTCTTATCGAATCGACTGCAATGGCGATCGGTTTCGGTAATCAGGGACTTCTTGAGAAGTACAACTTCTTAAGCGTTCTTACGGTAATATGTGCTCTCACTGCCGGTTCAGCCTTCCTTATGTGGATAGGTGAGCAGATAACGGAGAGCGGTATCGGAAACGGTATATCGATAGTACTTACAATAAATATTATTTCAAGGATACCTCAGGACTTCACTTCTCTTTATGCTCAGTTCATGAAGGATAAGAGCTTTGCGAAGGCATTTATCGCAGGTATTTTGATAGTAGCGATAGTGCTGCTTACGGTAGTTCTTACCGTTATATTAAATGGCGGTGAGAGAAGGATACCTGTACAGTATGCCAAGAAGGTACAGGGAAGAAAAGTTATGGGCGGTCAGTCGTCACATATACCTCTTAAGGTTAATACAGGCGGCGTTATACCGATCATCTTTGCTTCGAGCCTTATGCAGCTTCCCGTAGTAATAGCTTCATTCCTTGGAGGCAATCAGCAGGGAGCCTGGGGAACTTTCCTTCGAATCATGAGCTCGAGGAACTGGTTTAAGAGAGAGAACTGGGTATACTCATTAGGCGCTCTTATATATGTAATACTGGTTATCTTCTTCGCTTACTTCTATACTTCGATAACCTTCAATCCGTTGGAGATCGCCGAAAACATGAAGAAGCAGGGCGGATTTGTTCCGGGTATCAGGCCGGGCAAGCCTACCAGTGAATATCTCACAAAGATACTTAACTATATAGTATTCATAGGAGCTGTAGGACTTATAATAGTAGCCATCATACCTATCTTCTGTAACGGTATGTTCGGCGCGGATGTATCTTTCGGCGGAACCTCACTCATCATTATCGTAGGCGTTATCTTAGAGACGATGAAGCAGGTAGAGTCGATGATGCTTGTAAGGAATTACAAGGGATTTCTTGATAATTAAGACATTTTAATCACACGCAAAAGACAAGGCTTAAAGGGCCTTGTCTTGACGCGTGTTTAGGAGGAACCAAGTCAGGAGGGACCGATATGAAGATAATAATGCTTGGTGCGCCGGGGGCAGGCAAAGGAACACAGGCAAAGATGATCGCTGAAAGATACGGGATACCGCATGTATCGACGGGTGACATTTTCAGGGCAAATATAAAAGAGCAGACTGAACTTGGGATGGAAGCCAAGCAGTATATGGACAAGGGGCTTCTGGTTCCCGACGAACTGACAGTCAAGATCCTTCTTGACAGGGTTGCAAAGGACGATTGTAAGAACGGTTACGTGCTTGACGGTTTTCCGAGGACAATACCTCAGGCAGAGGTGCTTGACAAGGCTGTAGCCGAATTAAATGATAAGCTGGATTACGCTATAAACGTAGAAGTTAAGGATGAGAACATAGTTAAGAGGATGTCAGGACGCAGAGCATGCCTTAAGTGCGGTGCAACATACCACATCGAGCATATCCCTCCGAAGCAGGAAGGAATATGCGACAAGTGTGGAAGCGAACTGGTACTTCGGGATGATGACAAGCCCGAAACGGTCAATAAGCGCCTTAATGTATATCATGAGCAGACACAGCCTCTTATTGATTACTATAATAAAAAGGGAATACTTAAGGAAGTGGACGGCTCGCAGGATATGAAGGATGTATTCAATGCGATAGTCGCTATCCTTGGAGAATAAACATGGCAGTTACCATTAAGTCTTCACGAGAAATAGATCTCATGCGAGAGGCCGGTAAGAGACTTGAGTATGTACATGACAGGATGGCTGAGATCATACGCCCCGGTATATCCACATGGGAGATAGATAAATACGGAGAGAGGCTTATACGTGAACAGGACTGCGTACCGAACTTTCTCAATTACAACGGGTTTCCGGCTTCGGTATGTGTTTCGGTTAATGAAGAGGTTGTTCACGGGATCCCGAGCAAGGACAGGATAATAGGCGACGGAGACATTGTAAGTCTTGACTGCGGGCTAATATATAAGGGTTATCATTCGGATGCGGCAAGAACACATGCTGTCGGCAAGGTTGATGACCGGGTACTTAAGCTTATGGAGAGAACGAAGCAGGCTTTCTTCGAAGGGATCAAGAAGGCAACCGACGGAGCGCACCTGTATGACATTTCAAACGCCATTGCCGATTACATAGAACCTTTTGGTTACGGTATCGTAGAGGCGCTGGTGGGACACGGTATCGGGACCGTACTCCATGAAGATCCGCAGATCCCGAACTTCAGGCAGCGGCGCAGGGGATTAAAACTCAAAGCAGGTATGACGCTTGCGATAGAGCCCATGATAAACCTTGGAACTGCCGAAGTTGAGTGGCTGGATGATGACTGGACGGTAGTTGCGGCAGACGGACTTCCGTCGGCACATTATGAAAACACGATCCTGGTAACGACCGGGGAACCGGAGATTTTAACTTTGGATAGATGGTGATCTTATAGTTGTTTAGAGGAGGAATTTGATGTCAAAGGCAGATGTGATTGAACTTGAAGGAACCGTAATAGAGAAGCTTCCAAACGCGATGTTCCGCGTTAAGCTTGAGAACGACCATGAAGTTCTTGCGCATATAAGCGGTAAGCTTCGCATGAATTTTATAAGGATCCTTCCCGGCGACAAGGTTACATTGGAGATGTCTCCCTACGACCTGTCCAAGGGACGCATAATCTGGCGTGATAAATAAACGCCGCAGGATCAAGTTTTTGTTGATATTAAACACAGGTTGTGTTAATATATTAAACGGTCTCTGTATAAGGGACAGGTGTATTCTAAAAGTCCTGATGGATTTTTTGACGAGAGGAGGTTTAACGTGAAGGTTAGATCATCAGTAAAACCGATTTGCGAAAAATGCAAAGTCATCAAGCGTAAGGGTAAGATCCGCATAATATGCGACAACCCGAAGCACAAACAGCGTCAGGGATGATCAAGAGATGAATCTGTGACGCAACAAGCGGCTGAAACAATTTCTTATCCAACCGTCATTTGGATAGGATAGACTCCCGGAATATGACCGGGGGCAGGATAGATAACCTGAAAAGTGATTCTTAACGGATTTACGGCGGGTCATCTACAATTGGCACTCACAATGTGGGGCACAACCATGGATGTGATATGAGTATCTACATATTATATCTGTGGTCGATCGGTTCTTGAAGCCGGTCCAGTCAATCAGTAGTAACTGTATCGGACAACTACGCAGGTCTGGGCAGTTATAAGTAACAAGAAACAGAATTTGGAGGAAACAAAAATGGCTCGTATTTCAGGTGTTGATTTACCAAGAGACAAGCGTGTTGAGATTGGTCTTACCTATGTATATGGTATAGGAAGGCCCTCAGCGACCAAGATCCTCGCAGCAGCTAAGGTTAATCCCGATACACGCTGCCGTGACCTTACAGATGAAGAGGTTAAGAGGATCAGTGAGATCATCGAGAAGGATTACCAGGTAGAAGGTGATCTGAGACGTGAAGTTGCTATGAATATCAAGCGTCTTCAGGAGATCGGATGCTACAGGGGTATCCGTCACAGGAAGGGACTTCCCGTTCGTGGTCAGAAGACCAAGACAAACGCAAGAACGCGTAAGGGTCCGAAGAGAACAGTTGCCGGCAAGAAGAAGTAAGACCGGTATGGTTGATTATAAGATTAGAGAAAGTAGGTTAGTTTAAATGGCAAAGAAAGTTGCAAAGAAAGTAACAAAGAAACGTGTCAAGAAAAACGTTGAACGAGGACAGGCACATATCCAGTCATCTTTTAATAATACTATAGTAACTATTACAGATGCTGAGGGTAACGCTTTATCATGGGCAAGTGCCGGTGGTCTGGGATTTAGAGGTTCAAGGAAATCTACTCCGTATGCAGCGCAGATGGCTGCAGAGACAGCTACCAAGGCTGCACTCGTACATGGATTAAAGAGTGTGGATGTTATGGTCAAGGGTCCCGGTTCGGGCCGTGAGGCAGCTATCCGTGCACTTGCAGCAAACGGACTGGACGTATTAAGTATCAGCGATGTTACTCCGGTACCTCATAACGGATGCCGTCCGCCCAAGCGCAGAAGGGTATAATGTAATGAGATAACAGTAACAATAGCCAATGATTAGGAGGAAAAATAGATGGCAGTTAATAGAGTTCCTGTGCTTAAGAGATGCAGATCACTCGGTCTTGAGCCGATGTATCTGGGTATCGATAAGAAGTCCAAGAGAACATTAACAAGATCAAACAGGAAGATGAGCGAGTATGCCCTTCAGCTTCGCGAAAAGCAGAAGGCAAAGTTCATTTACGGCGTTCTTGAGAAGCCTTTCAGGAATTATTACAAGAAGGCTGACAGAATGAAGGGTATGACCGGTGAGAACCTTATGGTTCTTCTTGAGAGAAGGCTTGACAATGTCATATTCAGGATGACATTTGCAAGGACAAGAAGGGAAGCAAGGCAGATAGTAGACCATAAGCAGGTTTTGGTTAACGGCAAGTGCATTAACATCCCTTCATATCTTATTAAGACCGGTGATGTTATAGAGATCAAGGAAAAATGCAAAGGATCACAGAGATATAAGGATATCCTTGAAGTGACGGGAGGAAGATCAGTACCCGCATGGATGGATGTAGATCAGGAGAATCTTAAGGGAGAGATCAAAGCGCTTCCTACACGCGAAGAGATCGATGTTCCCGTTGATGAGATGCTTATCGTCGAGCTGTATTCTAAGTAAGCAGCCAAACAACTTATATCTGAAAAAGGAGGTACTTTGCAGTGTTTGATTTTGAAAGACCTAATATTGAGATCGTTGAGATTTCAGAAGACAAGAAGTACGGCAGGTTTGTTGTTGAGCCTCTGGAGAGAGGATATGGTACTACTCTCGGTAATTCATTAAGAAGGATAATGCTTTCTTCTTTACCCGGAGCAGCGGTAAGTCAGATCAAGGTAGACGGTGTCCTTCATGAGTTCAGCTCCATTCCCGGAGTTAAGGAAGATGTTGCCGAGATCATAATGAACATAAAGAGCCTTGCTATCAAGAATAACAGTTCAGGTAATGAGGCAAGGACGGCGATCATTGATTTTGAAGGTGAAGGCGAAGTTACGGCAGCTGATATCCAGGTGGATCAGGATATCGAGATCATGAATCCGGATCTTCATATCGCTACATTAAGCGGCGGATCGGACTGCAAGCTGTATATTGAGCTTACCATTACCAAGGGACGCGGTTATCAGGGCGCTGACAAGAATAAGGGTGAGGATCTTCCTATAGGTGTTATCGCGGTTGATTCGATCTATACACCTGTTGAGAGGGTTAACCTTACGGTTGAGAATACCCGTGTTGGCCAGATAACTGATTTTGACAAGTTATCACTTGATGTATATACGAACGGTACATTGGCTCCGGATGAGGCAGTAAGTCTTGCAGCCAAGGTATTAAGCGAGCATCTGTCACTCTTCATCGATCTTTCTGAAGTTGCCGTTACAGCAGATGTTATGGCTGACAAGGAAGCAGATGACAAAGAAAAGGTGCTTGATATGAACATAGATGAGCTTGAGCTCTCGGTTCGTTCATACAACTGTCTTAAGAGGGCAGGCATCAATACAGTAGGTGAGCTTACCAATAAGACCAGCGATGATATGATGAAGGTTCGTAACCTTGGACGCAAGTCACTTGAAGAAGTACTTGCGAAGCTTAAGGAGCTGGGCCTGCAGCTTAACGTTGGAGATGATTGATATTGATCATTATAAGACACTGAGCCGGTAAATCCAAAAGGTACGGCGAGGTGACGCAGCAGTAGTAAATGTGTCATAAATAGGACACTTATTTTCGGCAGTAAGACCAAAAGGCGTGCCGGACAGGAGGAAGAAATGGCAAAGTATAGAAAGCTTTCAAGAACATCGAGCCAGAGGAAGGCTCTTTTAAGGAATCAGGTAACCAATCTTATCTATCATGGCAAGATCCGTACTACCGAGGCTAAGGCCAAGGAAGTACAGAAGATCGCAGAAGGCATTATCGCTCTTGCAATAAAGGAGAGGGACAATTACGAGACAGTAACGGTTCAGGCCAAGGTTCCGCTCAAGGATAAGGACGGCAAGAGAGTTAAGGAAGTAGTTGATGGTAAGAAGGTAACCAAGTTCGATACTGTTGATAAGGAGATCAAGAAGGATAAGCCTTCAAGGCTCCATGCAAGACGCCAGATGTTAAGGGTTCTTTATCCCATTACCGAGGTTCCTGCTGAGAACGCAGGCAAGAAGAGGAATACAAAGAAGGTTGATCTTGTGGCCAAGCTGTTTGATGAGATAGCACCGAAGTATGAGAACCGCAAGGGTGGTTATACAAGGATCATCAAAGTTGGCGAGCGTAAGGGTGATGCAGCAATGGAAGTCATCCTCGAATTGGTATAAGATATCGTGATATGATGATGTCATTTTAAGGAATGTACAATAAAGTACGAAGGCCGCAGGCAATTTCATTATTGCTTGCGGCTTTATATTTTTTATTCTATACTAATGTCTATGAGTCTGATAAAAGCTGATAAGGTATCATATGAATATATAAGGCGCGATAAGGACGGTTCGGTTGAGGGAGTGAACAAGGCAGTGGATGAGGTCGATCTGTCGGTTGAGGCAGGTGATTTTATCGCGATACTCGGGGCTAACGGTTCCGGAAAGTCAACCCTTGCCAAGCACTTTAACGCATTATTGTATCCGGTTGGCGGCACCGTATATGTGGAAGGTATGGATACACGGGACGATGAGCATCTGTGGGATATCAGGCAGACAACAGGCATGGTGTTTCAGAACCCCGACAACCAGATCATCGGGACAGTCGTCGAGGAAGATGTTGCCTTTGGCCCGGAGAACATGGGCGTTAAGAGCAAGGAGATATGGGAGCGCGTCATAAGGAGCTTAAAGAGCGTCGATATGTTTGAATACAGGAAGCATTCTCCTTCGCGTTTAAGCGGCGGGCAGAAGCAAAGGGTTGCCATAGCCGGAGTCCTTGCAATGCAGCCTGAGTGCATAGTGCTTGATGAGCCTACGGCAATGCTCGATCCTCTGGGGCGTAAGGAAGTCATTGCTTCTGTAAGGGAACTTAACGAGACGGCAGGGATCACGGTCATACTTATAACCCATTACATGGAAGAAGTCGTACATGCCGATAAGGTCTATGTAATGGATAAGGGAAGGGTGGTAATGCACGGATCGCCGAAGCAGGTGTTTTCAAGGCCGGAAGAGCTTAAAGGCTTGGGCCTTGATGTTCCGGGTGTGACTTTGCTTGCCGAAGAACTAAAGAAGAACGGGATTGATCTTCCTGCGGGTATACTTACTTCGCAGGAACTGGTGAGTGAGATATGTCGGTTATTGTCGATCATTTGAGTTATATATACAGCGCAGGTACCACTTATGAGAAGAAGGCGCTTGATGATGTGTCATTCAAGATAGATGACGGGGAATATGTGGCGCTCTTAGGTCAGACCGGTTCGGGAAAATCAACCCTTGTCCAGAATTTGAACGGCCTTCTTAAGCCTGCTTCGGGAACCGTATATGTAAATGGCGAGGATATTTTTGAAAAGGGTTACGATCTGAAGACGCTCAGGGGTAAGGTGGGGCTCGTATTCCAGTATCCCGAATATCAGTTGTTTGAAGAAGATGTCTTTACTGATGTCTGTTTCGGTCCTAAAAATCTGGGACTTGAGAGGACGGAAGTTGAACTTCGCTCTTACGAGGCTCTTAAGCAGGTAGGGCTTAAGGATGAGGCTTTTTTTCAGTCGCCGTTTGAATTATCCGGCGGTGAGAAGAGACGCGTTGCACTTGCCGGAGTCCTCGCGATGAAGCCGGAAGTGCTCATCCTTGATGAACCCACGGCGGGACTTGATCCAAATGGACGGGAATGGATATTTGAACTCATTGGAAAGCTTCATGACGAACAGGGTATCACGATAATACTTGTGTCGCACAGCATGGATGACGTGGCGGAGCATGCGGACAGGCTGCTTGTGATGGATAAGGGTGCTCTTACGATGGATGGAACGCCTAAGGAAGTATTTGCCTATTATAAAGAGCTCATGCAGATAGGCCTTGATATTCCGGAAGTAAGCAAAGTCATGCATCTGCTAAAAGAAAACGGCTTTAATGTAAGCACGGACGCGATAACCTTAAAAGAAGCAGCTGCTGAGATCTTAAAGAGCATAAACAAGGGGTTTAACAGATGATCCGCGACATAACACTGGGACAATATTATCCCGCGGAATCCGTTTTGCATAAGCTGGATCCGCGGCTTAAGATAACAGGGACTTTTCTGTATATAATCTCATTATTTCTGGTGCGCGATCTTTTGGGATATGCGGTTGCAGGCGTATTCCTTGCAATCATGATCGCGATCTCACATGTTCCGTTTAAGTTCATGATAAGAGGACTTAAGGGGATACTTGTCATACTTTTTTTCACGGCAATTTTTAATGTGTTCTTCACGCCCGGGGAAGTGCTTTTATCCCTGTGGAAGCTTGATATAACAAAAGAGGGAATAAGGGTCGGAGTAAGGATGGTGATAAGGCTGGTATTCCTTGTTATAGGCTCTTCCATTATGACACTTACTACGACTCCGAACAGGCTGACAGACGGGCTCGAGAGGGTGCTTAAACCCCTGCAGAGGTTTAAGCTCCCGGTTCATGAAGTTGCGATGATGATGTCGATAGCGCTCGGATTCATTCCCATCCTTGTTGAGGAGCTTGATAAGATAATGAAGGCACAGAGCGCAAGAGGAGCTGATTTTGAGAGCAGTAAGCTGGCTGTACGCATTAAGAGTATGATACCGATACTTGTGCCGTTGTTCGTTTCGGCTTTCCGCAGGGCAGGCGACCTTGCGACGGCGATGGAAGCACGTTGTTACCATGGTGGGGAAGGCCGCACGAAACTCAAGCCTCTCCGGTATATGAAGCGGGATTATATTGCATATCTGCTCTTGTTTGTATATCTTGGGATCATAATAATGACGGGGATCATGTTCTGACTGATTGATCAGGGCAACAGGCTATATCATCTGCCATTTTTTGGTCTGAGCTGCCATAACTGTATTCCTTCGTGATCTTTGAAGATCATAATACTTGATATTGGCAGGGATGTGCTTTATACTTTACTGGTAAATATCCGGAAGTGCTTGAGACTGCTTATGGATTTTCCGGAAACTGCCTGGAGATATTTAATGGATTTGACAGGAATGCTTAGAAGGTATAGGATCACTTACTTACTTGGGTTAACTACGCCCGTTTTGGGCTTAAATATGATATTGCTGATATAGGATGACCGCCGTGTACAGGGATTGATATCCCCGGATACGGCGGTCTTCCTGTACGTAGAAATAAACCATGCAAAGACGAAGTCATGAGATATCCGCATGGTTGAAGAATGGAAGAAATAACAGGAGGAAACAGATGAAACACAGGATAAGGAGAATCATAACAGTCATGCTTGCTGCAACGCTGCTTATGGGAGAAGCGGGAACGCCCGTCATGGCGGCACAGATACCGGATGTAAGCAGCTTAGCAGAGGCGGCATCAATTATAACCGAGTCTTCGCCGGTAACGGATATCATTTCTTCCGGTGGAGAAGACATGCTTATTGACGGTGAGGAGACCGGTGGAGATCAGGTCATAACAGCGGGGGATGATATGCCTCTTATCATGGATGACAGTACCCTGTCAGATGAGGTTGTATCAATGGATGAAGCAGTCCCGGCTGATGAAGAGGGATCAGCTGATGATGAGTTCCCGGCAGATGTCACTGTATCGGTTGATAAGCCTGACAGTAAGAGTTCATCATCGGATAATACAGGCATAGATAACTTAAGAAACGGTAACACGGTCATATATGAAGGTTACAAAACAGACGGCTGTAATGCCCGTTGCGGAGAAGATGGTGGACATTATAGCTGCCTGGTAGACGGTGATAAGGATACCAGATGTATATGTTATTTTGACGGTGAAAAAAGATATATAGATTTTCACAGCATTGTCCCCATTATTCCCGTCAGCTATATCCTGACCACTGCTGATGACTGGAGCATGTATACTGCAAGTAGCCCAAAGGATTGGCGCGTCCTTGCCAAAAGGAATAAAGATGATGCTGAATGGACAGTGCTTGATAATGTGGAAGGTAATGAAACGCTTAATGACCATAAAGTGGATCATGAATTTCCGATTACAAACACCGGGACATGGCAGTATTTCCGTTTTGAGGTAAGTAAAGAACTAATTGGTGATTTGGCGACGGGATTCACACTTGCTGAATTTATGTTCAGAACCCCGAAGTCGTATACTACGCTTTCTGCTAATGACATAACAGTGTTCTACAACGCCGCACCGGTCAGTGATGATCAGATAACGGGCACAGCTACACTGAGTGGAAACAATATTCCGGGAACATGGTCTTTTGCACCGGAGCAGAACCTTACGAATGTTGATGACAGTGGTGAAAAGACGGTTATATTTACACCCGATGATCCGAAATATCCGCCTGCCAGTACGACAATTAACCTTAAGATAAATAAAGCTGAGCTTTATATAACAAAAATCGGAAATGTCAAGACTTTCCCTAACGATTTGCCCAGCTCCTATGCGGATTTGGTGACGGTAGAAGTAACAGGACTCCAGGGGCAGGATACTCTCGAATCGCTGGGCTTTGCCTTAAGCGGTAATTATAGTTCCGGTGATGAAAACGGACATTATCCTTACCTTGTCCCTATCACAGGAGAGTGGTATGACGACATCTCGCTGTTCCCCGTTCGGAGAAACTATGATTGCCATGTTGACGCTAAAGGAACAAGATATATCGTTGAAAAACCGACTCCTGTCAGCGGCCTTATATATGACGGGAAACCGCATAAATTATTAAAGCCGTATAACGGAAATGTGGAAATTTTATATCTTAAAGGATCATCTGGAAATTGGGATGATAAGATACCCGAGAGAACAGATGCCGGGACTTACTATATCTACTTTATGTGTCCGGAAGAAGGATTTGCAAATCATTATACTTATAATGAGAAACAAATGATATGTATAGAAATTGCCAAAGCAGCTCATGCTGATGTTGAGGTAAGTACAGGAGTAATGAATGGCCGTGCAACCAATAATGCGACGCTGACACTTCCCGAACTTCCGGAGGGTGCAAGCTATGCTTCAACGGGAACAGTGAGCGGCACAACATCGTTTGTCAAGGGAACACCCAGGATAGAAGGCCGCACGCTTACCTACAGCACAAATAAGAAAGATGCGGGGACGGAAGCAACCATTACCATCAGTGTGACCGGGGCAAAGAACTACGAAGACTATAAGCTGAAGGTGCATGTAAGGGCTTATGATGATAATATCTGGATAGATGATATACCGGCACAGGATTACACGGGATCTGCCGTTAAGCCGGCGCCGGTGGTACATTACAGGAGTATGATCCTTTCCCCCAGGGATTATACGGTATCATATAAGAACAATACCAATGCCGCAAAAAAGGATGCAGATAAAGCACCGACCGTTACGGTTACAGGCAAGGGGAATTATACAGGGACGGCAAAGAAGACCTTTACGATAAATGCGCTTGATCTTAGGAATGCAACTGCGCCGGATATCTTACTTACAGCAAATAATAATACGCAGTACGGCAAGACCAAGGTTACCTATACATTGAACGGCAAGACTATAACGCTTAAGGATAAATCGGATTATACACTTTCATATCCGGATACTTCGCAGGATGCATATAAGAGACCGGGTAAATATAAAGTTAAGGTTACCGGCAAGGGAAATTATAAGGGTACGACGGAGTTTATGGAAACGATCGCGGAAAAAAAGAATCTTATCTCCAAGGTAACAGTACCTTCTATTCCTGCACAGGCCTATGATGGAAAAGCCTTTGTTCTGGAAGATACGCAGGTCCGGGGATATGAGACGAGGGTACTTGATAAGAACGGGGCTCCGTTTGAATTTAAGCTTACCGTTAAAGACGGCAGAAATACAATACCGCTTATATACGGAGAAGACTATGAGCTGACATATTCCAATAACAGGGAGATAGGAACTGCGACCGTTACCATCACAGGAAAGAGAGATTATGCCGGGACGAAAACAACAACCTTTAAGATAAACGGCACAAAGTTCTCAGGCATAAAGAATGACGGAAAATTTAAGAGTTCATTTGAATATGATAATGGTAATCCCATCAGGCAGACTGAATATGATGATAACTTCTATTTCATGGAAGGTAAGACAAAGCATTATCTTGAGAAGACCAGGGATTATTCCGTAACCTACAGGAACAACAGGGAGACAGGTACGGCAACGGTAGTCTATACCGGCATGGGAAAGTACACCGGTTCTGTTAAGAAGACCTTCAAGATAACCGGAACCCCCATGAATAAGGTGACGGTACCTTCGGACTTTGGTATCTCTACTAAATACAGATCATTGTATGATGCTGCTAAGAAGAAGTTTATCTACACCGGCGAACCTTTCTGTGTTGCGGGGCCGGAGAATGCAGAGTCATATACGGAAAAAAATAATTACGGCATAGAACTGAAAGATAAAGGATATGTTCTCAAAAACGGAGAAGATTATACTGTATCCTATCAGAAGAATACAGAACCCGGGACAGCATCTGTTACCTTTACCGGAAAGGGTAAGTATACGGGAACCGTTAAGAAGACTTTCGGTATACGGGCATATGATGTTGAGGACAATACAGGCGGCAGTATAAAGGTGATGCATCCGCTGGATAAGAATCCAAATAAGGAATGGAAGGCACTTCCCGGTGCAACAGCAAGTGATGTACCTTCATACAACTTTATTAAAGGCGGCCTAAAACCTGAACCGGTGGTGAAATATACCTATGATGGACAGACAATAATGCTCGAAAAAGGAAGGGATTATACATTATCATGGTCGAACAATACGAAACCCGGAGCTTTTAACGCGGAAAGTAAAGGTAAAAGCATCGCGCCTAAGGTTACGATCACCTTCAAGGGACGGTTTTCAGGCAAACCGGCGAGAACGTTTACGATAAACACCGGCGTGATGAAGGAATTTCAGGCAACAGACATTGTCTACCAGAAAGAGAAGACAGGGCTTTATAAAAAGACCAGGATCACCATTACTGATGAAAGCGGCCAGGAATTAAAGTCAGGAACGGATTATTTTGCAATGAGTGATAAGAATAAGCCGTTTGTCTTTAAGTTTGCAAAAGCCTGTACAGTAACATATAAAGACCCTAAGACTAAAAAATGGGAGAGCAAAAATGTTTCTAAAGGATCCGAGATTGATCCTGCGTGGTGTATTCCTGCCGGGGCAAAGATCAATGTTACGGTATATGGCAAGGGATGTTATGAGGGACAGTCAATAACAGGAAGCTTTTACTTCGGCGCAAATGATCTGTCCAAGGCTGCAGTAACGATACCTGGTCAATACTATAAAGGAGAAGCTTATAGCAAAAGTGAAATAGGAAAAGTCATGAAGGTCGCTCTGAAAGTGAATGGCGAAATAAAAGAACTTACATACGATACGGACTTCACGATATCCTATTTACAGGATAAGGCAGATGTCGGGACTGTAAACGTCACGATAAAAGGCAATCCTGCAAATGGCTGTGCCGGAGAGAAGAAGGCGACATTTAAGATCGTAAGCAGAAGTTTTTAATTGTTGTGATCATAAGCTGATCATCCTTGTTTTACTGATTTTCTGAAGGTACATCTTGTAGAAACAGAATAAAAATGTTAATCTTATACCGCCCGGGAACTTAATCCCCGGGCGGTTGCATTGTTCATACCGTTAAGAGCAGGAATGATGAAAAAACGTATAATGCTCACAATCGCATATGACGGGACGGATTACAAGGGATGGCAGATACAGCCGGGAGAATCTACGATCGAAGGTACCGTTAATGAAGCTGTATCACGGATGCTTGAAGAAGATATACATGTTATCGGCGCGAGCAGAACAGATGCCGGAGTGCATGCTGAGGGTGCGGTCGCAGTGTTTGACACAGCATCCCCGATACCTGCGGATAAATATTCCTTTGTTATAAACCAGGCGCTGCCTGATGATATAAGGGTATTGAGCTCTAAGCAGATTCCGGATGATTTTCACCCGAGGAAGGTACCGTGCAGGAAGACATATGAGTACCGGATCTATAACGGTACGTTTCATCTTCCGACAAAAAGACTTTACACGCATCATGTATATGGTAAGTTAGATGTAGAAGCTATGAATGAGGCAGGGGAGTATTTTGTGGGGGAGCATGATTTTACTTCGTTCATGGGAGCCGGAGGGCAGGCACTGACTACCGTAAGGACCATATATGATCTTGGTGTGCGCTGTGAAAACGGCCTGACCGGACAGGGCAGGGACCGGGAAATAATTATTTCGATTACGGGCAACGGTTTCCTGTATAATATGGTAAGGATAATCGCGGGTACGCTCATAGAAGTCGGACAGGGAAGGTATTGCCCTGAGGATGTTAAGGCAATGCTTGAAGCGCACGACAGGACGGCAGCAGGACAGACGGCACCGGCATGCGGGCTGTGTCTTGTAAAATATAAGTATGATATATAAAATATCTCATCAGCCCACATAATGCAGGTGCGGATATAAGAGTTAAAAAGGACAGGAAACAAAATATTTTGGATTAAATAACTGGAGGAAATGTATGCTGACAAATGAAAAGATCAAAGAGATGATAGGGGAACTTACACTGGATGAGAAGATATCCATGATACACGGAGCTGCTTTTTTTGAGACCGCAGGAGTTCCGAGGTTAGGTATCCCGCCGCTTGTGTTTTCGGACGGGCCGATGGGTGTACGGCTTGAATTCAAGAAGGATTCATGGGAGAAGAAGAACCTGTCGGACGATTATATCACTTATCTGCCCTGCAATAGCGCACTGGCGGCAACATTTAACCGTGAACTTGCGTATGAGACGGGAAGTGTGCTGGGTGAGGAAGCACGCGGCCGCGGTAAGGATGTTATTTTGGGCCCTGGTGTCAATATCAAGCGTTCACCGCTGTGCGGAAGAAATTTTGAGTATTTCAGCGAGGATCCCTATCTTACGAAGGAACTTGCGGTTGAATACGTTAAGGGAGTGCAGCAGTGGGATGTGGCTGCATGTGTCAAGCATTTCCTTGCGAACAATCAGGAGACCGACAGGCTTGCAGTTGATACGATAGTAGATGAAGAAGTCCTGCGTGAGATATACATGCCTGCGTTCTATGATGTATTAAAGAGGGGCAACTGCTATTCCCTGATGGGCTCATATAACAGGATAAACGGTAAGTTCGGTTCGCAGCACACTCATTACCTGAATGAAGTTGTAAGGGATGAATGGGAGTATGACGGTCTCATCGTTTCCGACTGGGGCGCAGTTCATGACAGTGTTGAAGCTGCCGAATCAGGACTTGATGTTGAGATGTCCGTTACGGCTGATTAT
Organism: Lachnospiraceae bacterium; assembly: GCA_017524595.1. GTDB lineage: Bacteria > Bacillota > Clostridia > Lachnospirales > Lachnospiraceae > UBA2868. The sequence continues at coordinate 17,107 of JAFXVI010000061.1, forward strand.
GATGATTATTTTATGGCAGAGCCGCTTAAGAAGCTCATTATGGAAGGAAAGGTAAGCGAGGAACTCATAGATAAGAAGATAGAGCACATCCTGATACTGATGAACCGTCTTAATATGCTTGATGGAGAGAGAAGATCAGGCACATACAATACAGAAGAACACAGGAAGGCGGCTCTTAAGGTCGCAGAGGAATCAGTTGTTCTTCTTAAGAATGATAAGAACATCCTTCCGCTTGATAAGAAGCTAAAGAAGTTACTTGTGATAGGTGAGAACGCAGATAAGCTTCATGCCCTCGGAGGCGGGAGCGCAGAACTTAAGGCGCTTTATGAGATATCGCCGCTCATGGGCATTAAGAAGCTGCTCGGCGGCAATACGAAGGTTGAATACGCCAAAGGATATTCGGAAGATATCTTCAGAGGCGATGAGGAAGATAAGTGGCAGGAACGGAGCCTTGATCTTAATGTCGAGCGTGTGGGAAGCAGTGAAGAAGCGGACAGGAGGATGAAGGAATTACGGGAACAGCTTAGGAATGAAGCTCTTGAACTGGCGAAGGAATATGAAAATATCATCTTCGTAGGCGGATACGATCACGTTCCGGGACACGACAGTGAAGGTGACGACAAAGCTGATATTAAGCTTCCTTACGATCAGGATATATTGATAAAGGAATTACTGAAGATCCGTCCGGATATGCCCATTGTACTTACAGGCGGCAGCGATGTGGATATGCGTGAATGGATAGATGACGCCCACGCGCTCCTGTGGGGCTGGTACGGCGGAATGGAAGGTGGCACGGCTATAGCCAAGGCTCTGTTTGGAGATGTAAATCCTTCAGGAAGGCTGCCTGAGACCTTCTATCATGATATATCGGAATGCGGCGCGCATGCGATTGGACAGTACGGTACTGTTGGCAGGGTAGAATACCATGACGGTATCTATGTGGGCTACAGATATACGGATAAGTTCGGAGTAACGCCGCAGTTCCCGTTCGGATACGGCCTGTCTTACACGACATTTGAATTAAGCGGCGGACAGCTTGATACAGAAGCCGATGCATATATCTGCACCGTCAAAAATACAGGCAGCAGGGCAGGCAAGGTATCGGTGCTTGTTTATATGAAAGGAAAGCAGGATGAGCCTGAAAAGGTCCTTGCCGGATTTGATAAGATATATCTTGAACCCGGAGAGGTTAAAGATGTGGCTGTATGCATTACTGACGGCATGATCGGGGGCAGGGAATATTTTGCATATATTTGATAAATGCCTGACAAAATGTTATTGTATTCTTTAGTTACACTAAAAGAATGAGATCATGAGTTAATAAAACGGAGGAAGATATATGAGCAGTGAGATAAGGGATATTAACCTGGCTGAATCGGGTGAGAGGAAGATCGAATGGGTCAAGAGAAACTGCGACCTGTTAAGGACCCTTGAGAAGGAATTCAGTGAAACCAAGCCATTTGCGGGTAAGAAGATCGCATTATCGGTGCATCTTGAGGCCAAGACAGCATTCTTATGCCTGGTACTTAAGGCAGGCGGGGCAGATATGTATGTTACGGGTTCCAACCCGCTCTCAACACAGGATGATGTAGCTGCGGCTCTGGTTAAGGCAGGACTTGAGGTACATGCATGGTATGACTCAACGCCCGAAGAATATAACGATCATATAAGAGCCGTGCTCAAGGCTGGTCCGAACATCATAATAGATGACGGCGGAGACCTTGTTCATATGATACATACAGAGCTCACAGACCTTATCCCGAATGTCATCGGCGGATGCGAAGAGACGACGACCGGAATACTGCGTCTGCTTGCGATGGATAAGGAAGGAGCGCTTAAGTTCCCGATGGTGCTTGTAAACAACGCTGACTGCAAGCATTTCTTTGATAACAGATACGGTACGGGACAGTCTGTATGGGATGGCATTAACAGGACCACCAATCTTATAGTAGCAGGCAAGAACGTGGTAGTAGCAGGCTATGGCTGGTGCGGCAAGGGTGTTGCGATGCGTGCCAAGGGACTTGGCGCGAAAGTCATTGTTACAGAGGTCGATCCTGTTAAGGCAATCGAGGCGGTAATGGATGGCTTTGATGTAATGCCTATGAATGATGCGGCAAAGATCGGCGATTTCTTTATCACTGTTACGGGTTGTGATAAAGTCATAGATGAGGAAGATTTTGCTGTTGTTAAGGACGGCGCTATAATGTGTAATGCGGGTCATTTTGACTGCGAGATAGATATGGCGTGGCTTAAAGCCAATGCTTTGGAAACGCGTGAAATGAGAAAGAATATCATGGGATACAAGCTGCCGACAGGACAGTGGATCTACATCCTTGCTGAAGGCCGTCTTGTGAACCTGGCAGCAGGCGACGGACATCCGGCTGAGATAATGGATATGTCGTTTGCGATACAGGCGCTGTCAGCAAAGTATCTTGTAGAGCATGAGGGACAGCTTGATAAGATGATAATCGACGTTCCGAAGGAAGTTGATAATGATGTGGCTGTAAGGAAGCTTGCGTTCCTCGGGAAGCATATCGATGTGCTCACAGAGGAGCAGGTCAGATATCTGAACTCTTCGGCGGTTTGAGATCTCATCCGCCTCTTTAATGTGTCCTCTCTGAATGTGAGGACAGGATATAAGAGATAGGAAGTAAGATAATGTACAGGATAGATTATGATAACCCGGTAAAGGTACATTTTATCGGAATAGGTGGTATAAGCATGAGCGGTCTGGCAGAAATCCTGCTTGACCGCGGCTTTACGATATCAGGTTCGGACAGAGCGGAGTCAGAGCTTACGAAGCAACTTGAAGATAAGGGGATCACGGTATATTACGGGCAGTGTGCCGGAAATATCAGGGATGATGTTGAACTTGTTGTATATACGGCAGCCATAAGGGAAGATAATGAGGAATTCATCGAGGTTAAGAGACGCGGCATTCCGATGCTCACCCGTGCGGAACTTCTGGGACAGATAATGAAGAACTATGAGGTGGCCGTCGCTGTTTCGGGTACCCACGGCAAGACTACGACCACATCAATGATAACAGATATCCTTATATCGGCAGGTCTTGATCCGACGATATCGGTAGGCGGAATGCTCAAGGAGATAGGCGGAAATATCCGTATAGGACGTTCCGGGTATTTTGTAACGGAAGCGTGTGAATATACCAACAGTTTTTTAAGCTTTTATCCGACAGTCGGTGTGATACTCAATATAGAAGAAGACCATCTGGATTTCTTTAAGGATATAAATGATATAAGGGCGTCATTTAAGAAGTTCGCAGAGCTTTTGCCTGATAATGGACTGCTTATAATAAATGCTGATATTAAGGATCATAAGGAAATAACGCAAGGGCTTAAGTGCAAGGTTGTTACAGTATCGTTTACGGAAGGCGCCGGCGCGGATTATACAGCCTGTGGTATAAGTTATGATGAACTGGGATGTGCATCGTTTGAGGTCTGTGCGGCAGGCAGAGAGGCAAGAAAGATAACCCTTCATGTTCCGGGAGCGCATAATATTGGGAATGCGCTTGCAGCGATAGCGCTTGCGGATCATTTAAATATCGACAGTTTTGCTGTTACGCAGGGACTAATGAATTTCCATGGGACCGACAGACGTTTCCAGTATAAGGGAAGCCTAAGGGCAGAAGAAGGAAAAGGGATAACGGGAGTCTGTACCGGACAGGAGGGCGGAACAGAAAACAGTGTGACCGTAATAGATGATTATGCCCATCATCCTACCGAAATACGAGCGACTCTGAATGCCGCGGCCAATTATCCCCATAAACGCGTGATCTGCGTATTCCAGCCACATACTTATACTCGCACCAAGGCGTTCTTTGATGATTTTGTGGATGCTCTGACCTTGGCTGATGTGGTCGTGCTGGCAGAGATCTATGCCGCCAGAGAGACCGATACGCTTAACATGAGTTCATCGCTCATCTGTGAGGAACTTAAGAAGAAAGGAAAGGAAGCATATTATTTTTCCACATTTTCGGAGATAGAAGATTTTCTTCAAAAAAAATGTTTGAGCGGCGACCTGTTGATAACTATGGGGGCCGGAGATGTAGTAAAAATCGGCGAAGAGCTCTTTTCAAAATAATTATCCACAATATCCACAACCTGCGTTTGGAAGTTATCCCAAATCAAGTTGTGGATTTTTAAGTTGACGTAATAAGTTACCTGCAAAATAAAGAATCTTTATTTTGTCGCTTAAGGTAGGAATACATAACAAAAAACGTACATAGTTTCTGTTTTATCCACAGTAAAAAAACGCCTTTTCTCAGTGTGCCGTTGGGCAAAAGATTTTGTTTTCTTACGTATCCCGGTGTGATAGAATACATATCATCGAGGGGAAAGGGGAATATATGGCGGCAGGTGTTTTTGATGGGAAATATTACTCTGTGCAAGGATTATTCTTCTGAGATAACGATCGTAAGCAACAGCTTTATAGACCGTTATATGAATGATGCCAATGATGCTCAGATAAAGATATATCTATATTTGTTGAGACGTATAAACGCACATGACCCCCTTACGGTAGGAGATATAGCAGATCGCTTTAACTACACCGAGAAGGATGTCATGAGGGCGCTTAAATACTGGGATAATAAGAAGGCTGTCTCCTTAAGCTTTAATTCATCGGGAAGCCTGACCTGTATACAGATGCTTGACCTTAAGGATGCGGGTGATATGGAAAATAATAAGGACAGCGATAAGGCAGGGATCCTTTCTGAATCCTTTAATGTATCAAGCGGCGTTTTGCTTAGTGAACAGACAACGGATACATTGATACACGAGGCGGATAAGGGAAGAATACAGATGGTTGATTTTTCCAATAAAAAGAATTATACACCGCAGGAACTGATGCAGTTTAAGAGTGACCCGGAGATATCGCAGCTTCTGTTCATTGCAGAAGCTTATCTTGGAAAGACGCTCAGGCCGGATGAGATTTCATCGATTCTGTTTATGTATGATTCATATGGTTTTTCTGCCGAGCTTATCGAATACCTCATAGAGTACTGTGCGAATAATAAGAAGACCAATATAAAACACATTGAAACGGTGGGGCGCACCTGGGCTGAGACGGGGATCAGTACGGTAGACGAGGCCAAGGCAAGAACCTCAAATGCACCAAAGGAAGTCTATGATGTGTTCAGGGCTTTCGGGATAAGCGGGCGTAACCCGATAGAGCCGGAAATATCATACGTCATCAAGTGGAACAGGGTATACGAATTTTCCATCGATATTATCTGTGAGGCATGTTCAAGGACCATAATGAGCATCCACAGTGCCAGCTTTGAATATGCCGATACTATCCTGACCAACTGGAGAAACGCAGGAGTTAAGCGGCTTGAAGATATAGCAAAGCTTGACGCGGAACATGTAAAATCAGCAGAGAATAAGACTATGGCAAAGAGCCAGGGTAACCGGTCTTCCGGCAGGAAACAGGGCGGCAGTTTCGGAGGCTTTGAGCAGCGCAAATATGATTATTCACAGCTTGAAAGAGACGCATTGATGAATTAAGCAGTATTGTGTATAATATGCGGGGGGAACGTAAGGAGTAAAATGTCGATTTCCAATGCACAGTACGATGAGATAATGCGTACTTATGAAGACAATCAGAACAGGAACAGACATCTTGTCGAGCAAAGGCGCGAAGAGGTGTATGAGAAGATACCGGAATATAAGGCACTTGATTCCATGATAGCTGACATATCCTTAGAACAGGGCAGGAAGCTAATCGCAGGGGACGTAAGTGCCTTAGCTTCGTTAAGGGACAAGATGAAAGGCATAACGGAGCGTAAGAAGGAGCTGCTATCATCAGGCGGATTTTCGCAGGATTACCTTGATCCTGTTTATACCTGTCCTATATGCAAGGATACGGGATATGTGGATAATCAGAAATGCCGCTGCTTTAAGCGGGCAATTATCAGCTATCTCTATGAACAGTCAAATATAGAGAAGGTTCTTAAAGAGGAGAATTTTAATACTCTTTCCTATGATCATTATGATGACACCGAACTTCCGGTAATGGAGAAGATAATCGAGAGTTGCAAGGCGTATGTGAGTGATTTTGATGAGACTTATGAGAACCTTCTGTTTTACGGGGGAGTTGGTGTAGGCAAGACTTTTCTGACCAACTGTATAGCCTATGAACTGATAAACAGCGGCCATTCGGTTATTTACTTTACAGCATTTCAATTATTTGATACACTTGCGAAGTATGCGTTCCGGTCGGGCGATGTGAGTGAGGATATAGGGCGTGTCCATGAGGATATTTTTGAGTGCGACCTGCTGATAATCGATGACCTTGGGACCGAGATCACCAATCAGTTCGTAATGAGCCAGCTTTTTCTAATAATCAATGAGCGTGATAACAGGAGAAAGTCAACCATAATCTCAACCAATCTGTCCATTGAGGAGCTTTCGGAGCGTTATTCCGAAAGGACTTTTTCAAGGATATATGGCAAATACAAAATGATAAAACCAAACATTAAGGATCTAAGAGTGAAGATCAAAAGATCTTCCGGCAGAAAGTGAGGAAATGCATGCCAAATCGCGAAGAAAAGCGCAACCTTGAATCCATACCTGTAGGTTCCCTGAGGATGATACCGCTTGAAGGATGTATCGGACTGGGACGTAAGATCGATGAATACCTGGTTAAGTGGAGGACCGAGCGGGAGAATGAACATAAGAATTCCCTGGCTTTTGCGGGATATCAGAAGGATTCATATATCCTGGATGCTATGATAAGCCGTTTCGGGACGGGAGAAGCCAAGGGAGTTATCAAGGAATCAGTCCGTGGAAGCGATCTGTACATCCTTGTCGATATCATGAATTACAGCCTGACCTATAAGCTGTGCGGAAATGAAAATCACATGTCTCCTGACGATCATTATCAGGATCTTAAGAGGATAATAGCGGCTGTCGGCGGCAAGGCAAGAAGGATCACGGTCATAATGCCGTTTTTATATGAGAGCCGTCAGCATAAGAGGAGTGCAAGGGAGTCGCTTGACTGCGCTCTGGCCCTTCAGGAAATGGTCAGGATGGGCGTTGACAATATCATAACATTTGATGCTCATGATCCACGCGTTCAGAATGCGATCCCGCTGTCAGGCTTTGAGACAGTAAGGCCGGCATATCAGTTCGTAAAGGGACTTTTGGGAAATATTGATGACCTTAAGATAGATGCAGAGCATATGATGATGATAAGTCCGGATGAAGGCGGAATGGAGAGAGCAATATATCTTGCCAATATGCTCGGACTTGACATGGGAATGTTCTATAAGAGGCGTGATTATACCAAGATCGTTAACGGACACAATCCGATAGTCAGTCATGAGTTCCTTGGTACTTCGGTAGAAGGTAAGGATGTGCTTGTGGTTGACGATATGATCTCATCCGGTGACAGTGTGCTGGATGTTGCAAGACAACTTAAGAAGCGCAAGGCAAAGAGGATATTTATAGCTGCGACCTTCGGCCTGTTTACAAGAGGACTTGAAGTGTTTGATACGGCTTATAAGGAAGGGATCATCGACAGGATACTGACAACCAATCTCGTATACCAGATGCCTGAGCTGCTTGAGAGGGAATATTATATAAGCTGCGATATGAGCAAGTATATCGCATATATCATAGATACTCTCAACCATGATACATCGATCTCGGATCTTCTTGATCCCTGCGAGAGGATACACAGTCTTGTTTCCAAATATAATGCGGAAAGAAGCTGATCATTCCGGAAAAATATATGCTTAGATTAGGAGAAATTCAACGCTTAGTCGTTGTTAAGACAGCAGATCACGGCGCATATCTTGCGCAAGATCGGAATGCAGACAGTGAACGTATTCTTCTTCCGATAAAACAGGTTCCGGAAGGGACGCATGTCGGGAGCGAGATAGAAGTATTCATATATAAGGATTCCAAGGACAGGCTTATAGCCACCGTAAACAGACCGCTTATCATGCTTAATGAGACAGCGGTTCTTAAGGTTAAGGAAGTAACAAAGATAGGCGCATTTCTTGACTGGGGACTGGAAAAGGATCTGCTCCTTCCGTTTAAACAGCAGACAAAGAAGCTCCATGTTGGAGAAGAATGCCTGGTGGCCCTGTATATAGACAAGAGCTCAAGACTGTGCCTTACTATGAATGTATATGAGTATCTTGACACTGACAGTAATTACAAGACCGGTGATGAAGTTGAGGGCAGGGTATACCTTATAAGTGATAATTTCGGGGCTTTTGTTGCTGTGGATGATGAGTATTCGGCTTTGATACCTTCTAAGGAATTGTATGGGGATGTTAAGGTCGGGCAAGTCATAAATGCGAGGGTGACCGAGGTTAAGGAAGACGGCAAGCTCACACTCAGTATTCGGAAGAAAGCGTATATCCAGATGGATGAAGATGCCGTGCGCGTCATGGAAGTGATAGACGCTTTTGACGGCGTTCTTCCGTTTAACGACAAGGCTTCTCCCGAGACGATAAAGCGCGAGTTCAACATGAGCAAGAATGAGTTCAAACGCGCAGTAGGCAGGCTGTATAAGGAACGCCGCATCGAGATAACAGATAAGTCTATTCGAAAGCTGAAATAAAGCAGGGAAAGCAGGTCAGACCAGGATAAGGTTTACAAATCCCCAAAACGTGTTATACTGTGTAGATAAATCACGCGGGTTAAAGGATCAGGATCCTTAAGAAAGGGTCATAAGGGAGAGTGAAATGGACAAGAAGATAATTAGCACAGATAAGGCTCCGTCAGCAATAGGACCGTACTCTCAGGCGGTTGAAACAGGCGGAATGATCTTTACTTCCGGTATGATACCTGTCATTCCTGAAACAGGTGAAATAGTCACAGGCATTGAGGCGCAAGCGAAGCAGGCGCTTAACAATGTAAAATCATTGCTTGAGGCTGCCGGAAGCGGTATGGATAAGGTAATAAAGACAACGGTATTTATCAAGGATATGAATGATTTTGCCAGAGTAAACGCCGTGTATGAATCCTTCTTCGATAAAGAGGCAGGATATCCTGCAAGGAGCTGTGTCGAGGTAGCAAGGCTTCCGAAGGATGTTCTTATCGAAATGGAGGCTGTTGCTCTTAAGTAAGGTAGTTGACAGCATGCCCTTTAGATGATCAAAGATATGTAAAGGGCAGGTTTTTAAGAAAGGAGAATATTATGAAAGTAACAAAGATCAACGACATTCAGAAGTTTTTCGCGGTAGTTGATGAGTGTAAAGGTAAGGTGGAACTCGTAACAGGTGAGGGCGACAGGCTTAACCTTAAGTCAAAGCTGTCACAGTATGTTTCACTTGCTAATATCTTTTCAGATGGCACTATCGAAGAACTTGAGATAGTAGCTTATGAGCCGGAAGATATTGACAGGCTTGTTAACTTTATGGTTAACGCTTAAGCGGTCCTGCAATGAAGGACAGGGACGTAAAACGGGTTAATGTATTTTTCTTAAGCCTTGTGTTACTGCACATTGCTGCATCGGTGGTCGTATCGATGCTTAGCATTAGTGCAGTAAAGATCGGAACCTTTGGCACGCTGATGTTTACGCAGCTGCTAATCATGGTTCCGTCTTTTATTTTTCTGATCTTATTCAGATGTGATCTGTCAGAGTGGGTTCCGCTTAAAAAGTTACGTTCTGGTACGGTTGCTCTTGTTATACTGTTCACATTTATGATAATGCCGTTCATAGGCCTCATAAATGTATTTTCACAGCTGTTCACGACCAATACTGCAGTGGAGATGTCAGGCGGATTTATGGAAATGCCTGTCGTTGTAACAGTTATTGTCGTGGGGTTTTTCGGACCGTTCTGTGAGGAATTCACATTCAGGGGGATAATATTCAGCGGTCTTAGGAAGCAGGGATATGTATTTGCGGCAGCGGTTATGAGCGCTGTGTTTTTTGGCCTTATGCACCTTAATCTTAATCAGTTAAGCTACACTCTGGTGCTTGGGGTGATGTTCTCTCTGCTGGTTGAGGCCACCGGGAGTATATGGGGTTCGATCATATCGCATGCGGTCATTAATACATGGAATGTTCTGCTTATGATCATTTTCGATAAGATGGACACAATGTCGAATGCTGATCTTTACAGTATGTCCCGGGAACTTATCACGACTGATATGAAGCTTGAATCTATGGGTATTTTGCTTGTTTTATCCGTGCTCGGCGTAGCTGCAGCAACAGGGACGTTCATTGCGATATGTCGCAATGAGGGACGTTTTGATAATGTCATTTCCATGTTTTATAAACCGGAGCAGGGAGGGGTAGAAGCTAAAGAGAGCGCATCATCAGTAAGGCTCGTGACACTTTCCGGTTATATTGCTATAGGGATATGCCTGTTCGTGATATTCTTTTTGGAAAAAGTTGTAGTGTGGGTACAGAACAATATTCCCGGTAAATGAAGAAAACAGATTGTGTTCTGTAAACATAATACAAGGGAACGGCTCGCTGTGTTCAAGAATCGGATACAGGAAGCCGTTCCCTTGTGTTTATAGGATGATGAGAAATAATTATAAGGAAATATCAATGTTTCCGCCAACTGCCGGATTTACCGACTGTTCCATCATTTTTGTCATTGAATCGCCCAAATCCGAGAACGTATCCAAAGACTTGTCCAGCATTGCTACGCTGAAATCGCTCATTACCTTGTTCTGTGACATTGCCATTGATAATGCGGGAATGTCGATCATAGGTGTTATTTCCATAGCTTCACCTCCATTTGCAGCTATTCACATACAAAATAGTATCCTAAACAATTGCTACACATGAATTATAGCACACAATAACACATTTGTATAGATAAGTGACAAAAAATATATATGAAAATCAACCAAATCTCGTCACTCATTATTGTTGATTATTAACTTATACATTTTAAGCCTGTATCGGTCAAAACGCAGTACTCCGACGTATTCCATCGAGTATCCCTTGTTTTCAAGTTCATTGATATAAGCGGCATATCCTAAGTTACCTATAGGAAGCTCGGTGGCTGTTTCGGATTCGTAGCCGTCCATTACAGCTATCCATACATTGCCGTCTCCTGCGGCACTTACCGCCTCATTAAGAGACTCATAATTTATCAGCCCTTTCCTGTAGAAAGTCAGGCACCATGCCAGCTCTTCATAATCTTCCAGTGTATACAGGGAATCGCCATCCTTGACATTATCAGCGAGCCATTTTATGGTCTCATCGGCATCGGGTGCATATTCACTTGTGTATGCCTGTGTATAGGAATAAACACCCGTCAGCAGTTCAAGCGCTATTACGGCATAGACAAGGGGCTTCTTGAGTGAGGCGGCCTCTACTGAGAAGAACAGCCATATAAGGCCGAGTGAGAAGAACAGATACCTGTCTACGAATATATTCGCAGACATCATCTTGCTCACAAAGGTGCCGAACAGGAGAACGCCGTAATAAAGCATGAAGCAGCACATCATGAACCAGTCTTTTATTGTTTTGTCCCTGCGTATGCATAACCGTATGAACAGAGCGATGCAGGTAACAAAGAGGAGTATGGAAAACGGAGTGAAACCAACCGTGAACGGATACCGGCAGTATTTTATAAATACCTTGAACGTAACATCCGGCATTGAGAAATACTCGCCTACGCTGTGCAACTGCTTAATGGTTACAACAAGACACGGTATATACAAAATGATCGTTACTGCAAGGCAGATCGCGAAGTTAATAAGGTTGACAGGATATTTCTTCTTCTCCTTCTTTTCGCCATCTAAACTGTCATCATCGTCGGTATCTTCATCATCTTCATCATCTTCTTCGTCATCTTCGTCATCGGCCTCATCGTCTTCTTCCTCGTCAACATCTTCATCATCGTCAGCATCATCTTCCGGATCATCTGCTTCCTCGCTGTCATATTCATCATTGCGGTCATAATAATCTTCATCATCGTTATTATAGACTCTGTCATTATAGTCATCATCGGATTCATTTTCTCTTGCAGAGTCATCATATTTATTGTTATCTTCCGCATCGTCATCCTTGAAATTCATATGCCGAAGGATAGCATAGATAAGGAGGCAAAGATATACAAAGCCAACCGCGACAAAGGCGAAATGATGTGAATAGCCGGCGAGAACGCTCGAAAGTATGAATAATATCCAGTTCTTTATGCGCGGCTCTACCAGTACTTCATAGGCAAATATCCCTGATGCCGTGGCAAACAGGAATCCGAGACTGTACATACGGATCTCCACTCCGTAGAACATCATATTAGGCATTACTATAACTGCTAGAATAAAGATATATGAAACCAGCGCACCAAAGCGTTTCCTCACGACAGTTGCGCCCAGTATCATTGTAAGTACAATGGGCACGGCACTGGTCAGCTTCATGACCGTGATCGTATATCCGAATATATCGGTAGACAGTTTTAATATGATATTATAAAGTGGCGGCAGGGTATCGGCCATTGAGCGTTGCAGTACTCCGGCCATATCCGTATCTATGAGGGAAGCCGTAAAGGCTTCATCCAGCCATACATTATTATTAAAGGTAAGCGAAGCATATACTACAGTGCCAATGATGACAAGCAGCCATGCGATCATGACTTCGGGAGTAATACTGCGCCTGAAATTTATAAGGATCTCAATGAAACTTATAAAGCCTTTCCTGAAGCTTGTCAGTATCTTTCCTAATATGTTTTCTTCGTCATCATCGTCCTCATCCTCGTAATCATCATCTTCGTCATCATCATCTTCATTGTTGTCGCCTTCTTCGCCATCATCCTCTTCAACGCCATCGTCATCGGGTTCTTTCTGTGATGTTACTTCTTTATCATCGTCCTCATCTGATATAACATTACTGTTCTCTTCTTTATCCGGAGCAGTGTTTCCGCTTTCTCCTGTACCTTTTTCGGCGTCATTATTTTCAATACCTTTTAGCTTTATGCCACGCGTGTTAAGCCTTGGACCTTTCCTTATCCTTGGCACATCATTATTAGTCTTATTCTCATCCGTCTTTGTTTCACTGTCTTTTTTGTTATCCGTATCTGTTTCTGTTTTTACAGTATCGTCTGGTCGTTCTTCTGCCGGTTTATTCGTTTCTGCAGTCTTTTTGACCGATTGTTTCTCTTTGGCAGGTTCATTGTTATGCTTATCATTGTTTGCAGGGATTTCAGCCTCCTGCGTTTCAACGTCTTTGGGCTTAACGATCCTTGTATTCAACCTGATAACGGGCCCCTTTTTGCTCCCTGTATCGGAAGATGCGTTTTGAGGCGTGATGATCTTATTGTTTATCCTGATATTTGGATTCAGCCTTAGGGTAGGAACAGGTTTTTTTTCGTTAGAATCGGGAACTGAACTGCCCCCTGTAGCAGCGCCTGAATCAGGAGACTTCTGTGCATCGGGAGCTGCGGTTTCCGGTGCATTTTCAGCCACTTCTTTGTTTTGGGGGATATTATGATCAAGTCTGAGGACAGGGTTGGGCCTTTTGACAGGATTAACTGTAGTATCGGTATTTTGTCCGCTGTTGTTTTTTGATCCTTCGCTCATGCTGCCCTCCACAGAAGAAAATACTCTTTGATTGTATCGTTTTTGGGCGGAATTTTCAACTTTTAGGCAAAATTCACAAAAAATGTAACAAAACGGTAACTTTTGTCCTTTATTTTTGGGCAATATTGTATTAAAATATCTGTGTATGGGTAAAAATAATAACCCGAAGGAGAAGGGATATGATATCTAACCAAATTCTGCAGACCACAATAGACGGCCTGAAGAACATTACGAAGATGGAGTTGGGGGTAATAGATACAGAGGGTAAGATATTGGCGGCCACTTTTAAGGAACCGATTGATTTTAAGGTGGCAGCAGGCGATTTTACTCAGTCACCTGCAGACAGTCAGGAGATACAGGGGCACCAGTTCTTTAAGGTGTTTGATGAACTCCAGCTGGAATATATCGTGGTGGCACAGGGTGGATCGGAGAATGCGTATACGGTAGGCAAGATCGCGGCTTTTCAGATACAGAATCTGCTGATCGCATACAAAGAGAGGTATGACAAGGACAACTTTATTAAGAATCTTCTGCTTGACAATCTGTTGTTGGTTGATATTTATAATCGTTCGCAGAAGCTGAGGATAGAAACAGATGTGCGGCGTGTGGCCATTGTTGCCGAGTCGGTAAACGATAAGGAGAACAACAGCCTTGAGAGCTTAAGAAATCTGTTTTCCGGAAGGGTCAAGGATTTCATTACGGCGGTGGATGAGGACAATATCATCGTGATCCGTGAGATGGCGCCAAACGAAGGGTATGATGAGGTTGCCAGGGCAGCAGGCCAGATATATGAATTATTTGCATCGAAGGGACTTAAGAACCTTCATGTATCATACGGTACGATCGTAAATGAGATACGGGAGGTGAGCCGTTCATATAAGGAAGCAAAGATGGCGCTTGATGTAGGAAGGATATTCTTTGACGAGCGCAATGTAATAGCTTACAGCGAACTGGGAATAGGCCGTCTTATATATCAGCTTCCTATACCTTTGTGCAAGATGTTCATAAAGGAAATATTTGATGGAAAGTCACCCGATGACTTTGATGAGGAAACGATAACGACTATCAACAAGTTCTTTGAGAACAGCCTGAATGTTTCAGAAACGAGCCGTCAGTTGTACATCCACAGGAATACGCTGGTGTACAGGCTGGATAAGCTCCAGAAGACAACGGATCTGGATCTCAGGGTGTTTGAGGATGCGATCACGTTTAAGATCGCTTTGATGGTTGTTAAGTATATGAAATATATGGAGGATTTTGATTTTTAATTCCAAGGGGAGGGAAGTATAAATGATAACACTTGAAAATGTCAGCAAGAGTTATACGAATGACGGAATGCCGGCACTTAACAATGTGAGCCTGCATATAAATAAGGGCGAGTTCGTGTTTATAGTCGGGGATTCCGGTTCAGGCAAGTCAACGATGATCAAGCTTCTGCTTCGGGAGCTGACGCCCACCAGCGGAAGGATCATAGTAAACAATTTCGATCTGGCCAGATTAAGAAGACGTAAGATACCTAAATACAGAAGGAATATAGGAGTTGTATTCCAGGATTTCCGTCTGCTTAAGGACAGGAACGTATATGAGAATGTAGCGTTCGCACAGCGCGTTATCGAGCGTCCTACGAAAGAGATCAAGAAGAATGTT
Source organism: Lachnospiraceae bacterium (assembly GCA_017524595.1). Taxonomy (GTDB): domain Bacteria; phylum Bacillota; class Clostridia; order Lachnospirales; family Lachnospiraceae; genus UBA2868. Next base: position 32,274 of record JAFXVI010000061.1, read on the forward strand.
CCTGCAATGTTGTCGCTTGTGGGTCTGCCTGAAAAGTACAGGAGCAAGACCAAGGAACTCTCGGGTGGTGAGCAGCAGAGGGTTGCTCTTGCAAGGGCACTGGTAAATAATCCGCCGATACTGCTCGCGGATGAGCCTACGGGTAATCTTGACCCGAGGAATTCATGGGAGATCATGAAGCTGCTTGAGGAGATCAACAGGCGCGGCACCACAGTGGTAGTGGTTACGCATAACCGCGAGATAGTAAATGCAATGCGCAAGCGAGTTATCACCGTTAAGAAAGGCGTTATAGTAAGCGACGAGGAGAAGGGTGAATATATAGATGAAGATTAGTACTTTTGTTTTTACTTTTAAACAGGGATTTAAGAATATATTCAGGAATAAGATATTTTCCCTTGCCACGATAGCAACGATCGCCGCGTGTATTTTTCTGTTCGGATTGTTCTATTCGGTGGTAGAGAATGTTAGATACAGTATTGCCAAGGCAGAGACTAATGTGGCAGTCACGGTATTCTTCGATGAAGATATCACGGATTCGAGGATACAGGAGATAGGGGAAATGATCCGCTCGCGTCCGGAGGTGGCTTCGGTTAATTATGTATCCGCTTCAGACGCATGGGAGGCATTCAAGGTTGATTATCTTGGAGAATACGCAGATGGATATGAAGGGGATAATCCGTTGGAAGGCAGCGAGAACTTCGAGATATATCTTCAGGATGTGTCCAAACAGGGACAGTTGGTAAGCTTTCTTGAGACTGTTGACGGGATAAGGGAGATCAATCATTCCGATGTTACCGCCAACATCCTTACCCAGTTCAACAAGCTCTTAAGCTATGTTTCTTTAGGCATCATAGGAATACTGCTTGCAGTGTCACTGTTCCTTATAAGCAATACCGTTGCGATGGGTATTGCAGTACGCCGTGAGGAGATAGGCATAATGAAGCTTATCGGAGCTACTGATTTTGTTGTCAGGTCGCCCTTCCTTATCGAGGGGATACTGTTAGGAGTGATCGGAGCAACGATCCCGCTGGTGGCGGTGTACTTCATTTATAACAACATTATAGTATATGCGACGGAGCAGTTCGTTATACTTAATGATATTCTGCATTTTAAGACCGCGAGGGATATTTTTTCCGTGCTTATCCCGGTAGCTCTGGTCTTGGGTGTGGGTCTTGGCTTTTTTGGAAGCCTTATAACAGTAAGGAAACATTTGAGGGTTTGAGAAGCTGATGAAGATGTTTGCGTTGGGGAGCGCAGACAAGGGATTGATAAGGGGATCAATATGAACAGAGGGACAGTTGTAAGGGGAGCAGTCGCATTTTTAATGACGATAACTTTAACGGCAGAGATGCCGTTAATTGTGTGTGCAGATAAGTTGACAAATGACGTCATTAAGCAGAGCGAAGAAGAAAAGAAAAACGCTGAAAACAGTAAAGCGGTATTAAAGAAGGGTCTTACTGATGTCAAGCAGATGATCAATGACCTTGAGAGCGCGAAGGGAGAGCTGGAAACATACATAGTCAAGCTGGATGATGATCTTACCATAATAGATGAGAACATCAAATCATTGGGTGAGCAGATCGCGGACAAGCAGGAACAGATAGAGAAGACCAAGGGAGAGCTTGAGCAGGCCATCTGGCAGAGTCAGCAGCAGTACGGTCTTATGAAGAAGAGGATCCAGTTCGTTTATGAGAAGGGTCAGACTTCCAATATAGAGATGATCCTTAATTCGTCTTCGTTTATAGAATTTCTTAATCGTGCAGAGTATGTGGCCCAGTTGTCCGAATATGACCGCAAGATGCTGGATAAATATATCGAA